>DASRQK010000001.1:0-2569 GCA_035645875.1 Sphingobacteriaceae bacterium
AAAAACGACCACGGGGCAGGTAGCTACTTCCCTGGGGGGCAAAACCGTTTTCTCGCTGATTGAGCAAGCTGCAGGACCTGTACTTGAAAATCTCCAACAGAAAAGAGCGATTACCAAAGATGATAACATGGAATTGAGGCAGGCTGTGGTCGAGCTCTCGGGGTATAAAAATCCCACGGATCCGCATAAACCGATTTATGTTGGACAACAGACCCATAGCAACTATATGGTTCGAATGCATTATATGGAAGGCGAAGGAGATTATGTGTTTCCCTTTCTGGAATACTTACCTCCCCACCCCAATGGGAAATCGGTCGTCTACCTGCATCCCAATGGCAAAAATGCCGTTCCGATGTCCGAATTGGAATATTTGATCGACCGTGGCTTTACGATTTATGTTCCTGATATGGTGGGTGTAGGTGAAGTGGGTGGTGGAGCTCTGAAGGGAGATGCGTATATCGGAAATGTGTCTTATAATGTCTGGTATACGGCGGTTTTGATTGGTCGCAGCATCGTCGGTATCCAGGCTTCCGACGTCACCAAACTCGCCAGGTACATTAAATCCGGAAATGAAAGTGGCGAAGTTTATGGAATTGCCTCCGGCCAAATGGCACCGACTCTCTTGCATATCGGCGCATTAGATTCCGTTTTCTCAAGGTTTTTACTGATCCGGTCGTATGCATCTTATGCTGCATTCGTGCAAAATAAATACTATGACCCGCAGTTTGTTTTCAGTCTGGTTCCGGGTGCCCTGACAGGTTATGACCTGGGGGATCTTGCTGCACTGATTGCTCCGCGGCCACTCATCGTAGCTGGAGGAATTACACCGACTGGATATCTTTACCCGATGGATTCCTTTGCAAAGGATTGGTCGATGGCGCAAAAGAAGTACGAACGAGAAGGATATTCCGATCAAATCCAATTTATCGATGTAAACTTTTTCCGGGAGGATGATCATCATGATGCCCTGGAGCGGTTGATTAAGTGAGAATAAATCTGAATTAAACATCTATTCAGGGGAGCAATGAGGAGAAATGGTGGCAAGCATGGATAGCCCGTATAGATTGTGGATGGTGAGTTCCTCGTCAGGCTATACACAACTATCGAGTTTTCCATAGCCCAAAGAGGACTCGTCGTTTCAACGGAGAAGCAGCCTCAAAGGCTCAAAGGCCAGCGATCTCCTATCATTCACATTTTATTTAACTGGGTCAGGACCTCTATCGTTGGTTAGCTACCCAAATTATCTGTAGGGCGACGATTTTTACATATCAACAACATAGTAATAGCAAAAAACGGCACAATAAAAGTTATGAAAATGTTAAATAATGTTGTTGTTTGGGTTTTTGTCAAAATTTGCTTAATATTGAAATGTATAACATATGGTTATTCCGCTAATAACAGTTTTTTGTTATAAGGTAAGATTTGACGTGCCGCTCCGTAAGTGATTAAAATAGTATTTTATTAATAAATTTAATAGTCATGAAATGATTAATTACTACTTTGCTTCTGTTAGGAGCAATGATTTCAATTACGGATGCGCATGCAACCAACTTTTCAAGCCAATTCCTGCTGAGTAGTGAATATTTAACATTCACAAAGCAAATTAAAGATGCTTCTTTTCCTGATTACACCTGCAAGGTTTCAGTTAAATTGGCAGCAAACTTTGGAGTAGGCATTGAAGGGCAATGTGAAGGAGGGGGTACTTCCAAAAATTCGCCAAAAGAAGCTTGTGAAAAAGCTTACCAAGCACTTGCTGCATGCACAAGGAGAGCCACTATATGGGGCTTTAGAAGGGTAATTCCTCCAACAACTAGACCGTTACCTCCGAAAGGAAGTCGTGGTGGCTGGTAAAATCTAAAAATATAATTTATTCTCCCACAACGGCTTGCGTTTTTTGTTCAAATTAATTTAGTAAACCTATGAAAGAATGGAAGGGATTCTTGTTATTGATTTTGTTCGGAATCAATCTGCAGGGGCAAAATAATTTTGAGATACACTACCAAATTTCAACGCTTAACGGAGCTCATGTTCTGCTTGAAATCCAGAAAAGGTATGACGATTATCTGATTTCCCACCTGTCCACATGGAGCATCCAATCCATTCTTTCGATGGGGGAGACGGAACTCCACACAACATTAGAAAATGCTGTAAGCCAGGATGAAACATTACCACTTACCATCGATCGGAGCAATTATATCAAACCTGAGAAAATAGAATTTGATTTATTTAAGGAACGATCTTCCAATACCTATTACCGATCTTTGCCCGATCCGGGTAGAATCAGCGAAAACGCTGATACCTACGCTTTGGGACCGAACTTGATTCCCATGGTCCTGGTTCGAGATAGCTTGGTCGACCTGAAATGGACCATCGAAGATGAATATAGATCGATTGATAACATTCGGTGCAGAAAAGCCGTAATGAACTATCGATGTAAAGACTACACAGCATGGTTTGATCCGAATACGCCCATTCCTGCTGGCCCGGAACAATTCGGAGGCCTTCCGGGACTAATCATCAGCATGTCCCGAACAGTGGACGGAGTCTCCTGGCATTTGAAAAAGTTCCA
>DASRQK010000002.1:0-5298 GCA_035645875.1 Sphingobacteriaceae bacterium
ACCATACGGTGGCAGGGAAATCATATACCATTACACAGTCTCAAGATTTTTTCATAGATCGGAAGGATGACTACACGGTTTACCCGCCGGACCTGCCTTACGCGCTGAACCCATATTTGGCAACTTCACAAGAATTGAGTGAATGGAGACGGAAGGTGGTTTCCCGCATCGAAGAAGAGAAAGAAATTTTGCGGAGTTTGGATGAGATGCTACTCGAAGCTGACGATGAGAACATCCCGTTTCTACGGGACGCGTACATCGATTTCTTCCCTATAGAAGGAGCTGAATTGTCGGAAAGGGCGAGAAAACTGGGCGACGAATTGTTTATCGACTTGCAAGATAATTGCTGTTCTAAAACGAATCGTGTGGCTCAGGGCGTGGAAACTTTACAGCAACTTATTTGGAAAACGCATACCAACGACGTGCTTTCGCACTATCCCGGAATAAAATTACACGTTGAAGATTTTGATTCGGTCTGGCAATGGATGGGAACGTATGCCAATTGGAGAGCCTCGATGTTCATGTTCCTGTATCCCGAAAACCTGTTGTTGCCAAGTTTGCGGGCGATCGCCACACCCGGTTTCAGAGCGGTGTTGGAGACGACGCAAAACAACCGCCGGTTCAATCCTGAAGACGCTTGCAGGGTGGCAATTGACTACAGGACATACTTGAGCGATATCAAGAGTTTGGACGTCAAGTGCTCTGCTGAGATCGAGATGATCGTACAAAAGGAAGATGTATGCGCCGGACTGTCTCAAATGAGGAAGGACTTGGTGTTTGTTTTTGCCACAGCGGCAAACAGCGGAAGAACTTATTTTACCGCAGTGAGCGACTCCGAGTTCGGGTTCGATCAAATGCGGAATTGGACCCGCATTGAGAACCTACCCCAAAATGCCGTGATAAAAGGCTGCGATTTTTATAAAAACGGCACATACGGCGTCAACCATATCTACCTGTTTTATCTGTTGCCCGGAATCGAGGAGCGCTCCAATTTTTACGCGTTGCGATTCAGTCTGGACGATAATCGTTGGGAAGACGAACCTATTCAATTTACGTTGGAAAAAGACAGGTTTAGGATTGAAAAGACTGATCCGTTATACGAACGACCTCCGGCTGATTTATTAGAAAATATGGATTTGACTATTCAAGAATTGGTTGTTTGTGCCAACACACATTATTGGCAAGCACCTACGATTGCGATTAATTTGTTTTCAAGCTCGGAAAGCTATGGAGTCGAAAATATTGTACTTGCATTCAGTCATTCGATTGCTGCTAAAGGTATAGGATTTGGGTCAGGGGACTATGACTATTGGAGATGTTATATTAGAGGTGACGTAATCGATCCTACGGAATATTCTTCATCACATGATCCAGTATTGGAAAGCAGTAGTACGGTTGGCTATATACAGAATTATGCGTTCAAACAAGGGGAAAATTTTGACGGAGAGAATTATTGGCATGATTTTAGATTTTATTTCCATTTATCGGATACGCCTAATACAGAGGAGGGTAAAAAGAACAATATAGTTCTTGTCAAACGAAATGATATGCTACAGTTAGTTTCTGTGGCGGTGGCACCCATAGAATCTTTTAACTTTCTATACGAATCTGATTTCATTTCGTTTATTCCCACACCTGACAAATCGGAACTATTCATTATCTATCAAGAAGGTACTGCATTAAAATATGCTCTTATAGATGATTTTGGCACCAATGGATTGTCCTCTCTTGTGCCATTCTTTCTTAACCCGGGGACAAAATTAATCCAGCAATATACCCGAAAAGGCCACGACCCCAATCGGATTAATCTTGTTACCCAAAACGCACTGGGTTCGAATAGCATTCGGTTGACTTCTTTTTCCTATGACCATGCAACGGGTGCTGTGTCATGGGGCAACGCGTTCTACCCCACCCAACCCCAACTGACCGAGATACCTGGGATGAACCCGGATATCAGCTCCCCCGAACGTCAGATGTTCGGGGATTCCGGACGCATCGCTACGGAAATGAACGCGAGCTCCGATAACCCTCGAATTTTTGATTTCGTCGAAGAAGCCTATTTTTTCCTGCCTTTGGAAATTGCAACGAGCTTGAGCCAAAACGGGTATTACAGCGAGGCTTTGGATTGGTACCGTTTGGTATACGACTTCTACGCGCCCTTGGATCAACGGAAGATTTATTACGGGTTGGTGCTTGAAGAAGACCTAGAATCTTTGACCGACCGGATGGACGACTGGTACAAAGACCCTTTCAACCCGCATGGCATCGCCCATACCAGACAAAACGCCTATACGCGTTATGTGCTGATATCCATTGCGAATTGCCTGCTGGCCTATGCGAATTCCGAGTTTACATTCGATAATTCGGAATCGGTGCCTCGAGCCAGAGAACTCTATGAGGACATGACTGATTTGCTTTCCGTATTGGCACCTTCAAACCCCTGCGAGGTTGAGGAAGTCATACGGGATTTATCCTCCTATATTGACCATGATGTGGTATGGAAGTATTTGTGGAAAGATCTGTTCGATCGATTGAATCACGTCGATACCCCGATGTCGGAATTTCAATCCTTGGTGAATAAAATCGATGAGGAACTCAACGACTACGATACCATTGTAGATGAGGTGCAGAAAAGCCAGGTTTTCAAAAATGTCGAAACGCTGATCGATGTTGCGATGGAGACTGAGGGCAGTACCATGGACGGCATCTTGAACAAACACAAGAACCATTTGATGACTTTGGAAGGTGCCCTTCTATCTTCCGACAAGGACACGCCTTACCAAACGGCGGGCAGAAAAGGCGCTGAATCTATTGGTACTGCGATGATGACAATAACGGGTTTCAGTTCGGCGGAGTTGGCCACTCAAAACCTTGACTGGCTGGTGGAGGATGTGCCTGCCGAAGTGGCCGACGATCGCAAACCGGATCCCATGGATTATTCCAAAGGAAGCCAAAACGGAAGGTATATTTCACTGAAACCCTGGGATGCCCTGGAGATCAATAATCCATTTCCCCATATACGCATATCTGGGATGCCTTTCATGTTTTGTGTAGTCCCAAACCCTATCGTGGCCGGTTTAAGAATGGCTGCTTTTGGCAATCTGTACAAGATCCACAACTGCATGAATATTGCCGGTATGAAACGAGAATTGAGCCCATTTGCAGCCCCCACTGACGCCACATCCGGCGTACCGAGCATCGGCGTCGGAGGCAGCATCCAAGTCCCGGGTCAACTTTCCATTCCCCCGAGTAATTACCGATATGGATATTTGGTGGAACGCGCCAAACAATTGGTGACCATGGCAGCTCATATGGAGAGTTCCTTCATGCAGTATTTGGAAAGATATGATTCCGAAAGTTTTAGCAAACTTAAAGCCCAACAAGACCTGGAAATGGCCAAGGCCAACATCAAATTACAAGACTTGAAATATAAAGAAGCTGAATCCCATCTGAATCTTGCATCCCTGCAAAGAGATCGAGCTCAAATTCAGGTGGATGGCTTGCAAGGAATGATTGAAGCAGGATTTCTATCTGCAGAGCAAAATTTGGTAGCTAATTACATGGATCTTGGAAGCCTGCAAGCAGCATTGGCGACACTTTCGGCAATGGAAAATGCTACTAATTATCTTGTGACTGCAGTAGCAGGTGGAGGGTTGGGTACTCCCGCAGCAACAGCTTTAGCGGTTGTGGCAGCTAAATATGGGTTCATGAAATCTTTAGTGCAGATTGATGTGACAAAATTGCAAACCGAAATTTCCATAAATTCCTTATATGCGTCCCTCCAACGCCGCCAGCAAGAATGGGAATATCAAAAATCCATCGCCCATCAAGATGTAAAAATCGGTACCCAACAAATAAAAATTGCCAATGATCGCATCCGCATTGTAGGGCAGGAAAGGGAGATTGCCGAGTTACAGATGACTCATGCCGAGGCGACATTGGACTTTTTGAAGACCAAATTCACCAATGCGGAGCTCTACGAATGGATGAGCGGAGTATTGGAAGACGTGTACTCCTATTTCCTTCAAGAAGCCACTGCCACGGCCAAATTGGCTGAGCAACAGCTATCTTTCGAGAGGCAAATAAGTTTGCCCAACCTGATAAAAAGCGACTACTGGAGCATCAACACAAATTCATTTTCCCCTTCCATAGGTAGCGGCGAAGTAGACCGCAGAGGGCTTACGGGCTCTGCACGCTTGCTCAAAGACCTGACGGAACTCGAACAATACGCTTTCGATACCACTCAGCGAAAACTTCAAATCACCAAAACCATTTCTCTAAATGAGTATGACCCCATTCAAATGGAAATATTCAGACAAACGGGCGTGTACAATTTCACCTTGACGAATAACGAATTTGACAAAGACTATCCAGGGCATTATATGCGCCTTATCCGTAGGGTGGGAGTAGCAGTAATAGCATTGGTGCCACCCGTCAAGGGCATAAAAGCGACTTTGACCAATAGCGGTATTTCTTCCGTTGTAACAGGTAGTGTAATTTTCCAGAAGAAAACCATTGCCCGAATGCCGGAGCGCATTGTTTTAAGCTCCCCATACAACGACTACGGAGTATTTGATCTGCAACCCGACCAAAATCAATATTTGCCTTTTGAGGGAAGCGGTGTAGAAACAAGTTGGGAACTTCGGATGGAGAAACCGGCCAATTTATTTGACTTCCGTTCAATAGCCGACGTATTGCTTACCGTTGAGTATGAAGCTATGCATAGTGAGATTTACGCCAATATTATCAAAGGCGGCCTAAATTCGCGGGCCCCAGGCAGAAGTATTATCCTCAGTGTGAAAAATGACCTTCCCGATGTTTGGTACGATCTGCAGAATGGAGTTGATACCGATGAAGGATTCAGTTCTCAATTTACCATAGCCGACAGCGATCTCACACCGCATGACGTCCATCCCAAAATCACCAATTGCAAGATTTTCTTGTCGCATGATATTTCCGAAGGTGAAGAGTTCAGTTTTGGAGACAATGGTAAATTGATACTTTCACTGAATGGTAGCGGAGGCCAGGAAATTGATCTCAACACATTTTTAGTAAACCCGACAAGCCCTCAAGTGGCTACGGGTTTCGCCGAAATGTCACCTCTGGGTGAATGGGGTATCGAATTAACCAATTCCATGCAAGTCCGTGAATTAATGGAAGTCGACAAACTCAATGATATATTGATCATCATAAATTATACGGTGGATCCCATTCCATTTGCGCAATAATATTCCCATTCGAAAATGGAAAACGAGAAATCCGCCATATCACCAAATGTAATATCCCTACCTGACGGAG
>DASRQK010000003.1:0-3487 GCA_035645875.1 Sphingobacteriaceae bacterium
TATATTCGTATAAATAATAAAATCTTAAGCGTGTTTCTGAGTCAAGTCTATACCTTTTAGGGTCGCGATCGTAGCCATAGGATCTTCAGCCGCGAATACCGCATTTCCGGCCACCAGCACATCGGCACCTGCTTGTAACAAGGCTTTGGCATTGTGCGTGCCTACTCCTCCATCGATCTCGATCAACAGGTCATCGTTCCGACCAGCGGCCATCGCGCGCAGCTCCTGAATCTTACGGTAGGTACTCTCGATAAATTTCTGCCCCCCAAAGCCGGGATTGACCGACATCAAGCATACTACATCGGCCGACTCCACAATCTCATAGAGCGCCGACACGGGTGTATGCGGGTTCACTGCCACGCCGGCTTGACATCCGAGATCCTTAATGGCTTGGATGGTGCGGTGTAAATGATTACAGGCTTCCAAATGCACGGTGATTACAGCAGCTCCGGCTTGTTGAAATTGTTCAAGATAACGATCCGGATCGACGATCATCAAATGCACATCCAGCGGTTTCTTCGCTTCCTTAGCGATTGCTTCCAAAACGGGAAAACCAAAGGAAATATTCAAGACGAACAAACCGTCCATAATATCAATATGAAACCAATCGGCCTGGCTTTCATTCACCAGGGCAATGTCTTGGGAAAGGCGCGCAAAGTCCGCCGCCAGCACAGAAGGTGCGATCAAATGTTGGGTATTGGGCATTTTTTGAAATTTGACACAAAGATAAGAAAATCAAGTGATTTTTTGTACGTTTGGGGTGAATATGGCAGAGAGAGTCACCGTTAAACACAAACTGCATCCGCAAAACAGAAGGCATCTGGTATTAAAATACGGGATGATCTTAAGCAGTATATTGATAATCACCATCTTTCTCCCAAAACAACCCCGTTTTCGCTATGAGTATGAGCGCGGAAAGGTTTGGATGCACGAGAACCTGATCTCTCCCTATAATTTCGCCATTTTAAAAACGCCAGCGGAACTGGAACGGGATCGGGAGAATATTTTCGCCACCATCCTTCCGATTTACAATCACGCCAAACACATTGAAGAGCAGAGCATCTCCCTGTTTGAAAGTGAATTCGATGAGAAATGGCGGGCAGGCGGCATGGACACCATTGCTACGAATCCGGATCAATACCTGGCAGCCGGTAAGGATATTTTAGAAAACATCTACCAGCGGGGCGTCCTTTCTTTGAACAATAAATTTCAACGGAATCGCACCGATTATAATTTCACCCTACTCGACGGAAACGAATCCCGGCAACTAAACAGTGTCAATACCCTCACCATCGACAAAGCCTGGGAGTTCGTCGAGGAAAATCTGGAGCGACGGCGGGGCATCACCGAAAAAACCTGGCTCAGCAATACCCTGAAGGACTACATTCAGCTCAATTACATTTATAACGAAGCCCTCACTTCCCGTCTGGAGCAGGATGCGCTTTCGGCCCTCTCTACCACGAAGGGCATGGTGCAACGCGGTGAATTGATTGTCGCTTCCGGCACCACGGTCAATGCAGACACCTACCAGAAGATCGAGTCATTGCGCAAAGCCTACGAAGAAGAATCTCGCATCGGAGGAAGTCGCAATCTGGTTGTTTTGGGCCAATTTATGATTGTCGCCCTGGTTGTGAGCCTCCTATTTTCCTTCATTTACCTCTTTAGAAAGGACATCTTCGCTAACAACCGGCTAATCTTCCTGATTCTGATCGTCATCACAGCCATGCTTTTGGTATTATCCTGGTCCATACAGATCGGGATTGCGAACCTGTATTACCTGCCGTTCTGTATCGTACCGATCATTATGCGGATCCTGTTCGACACGCGGTTAGCGCTTTATATTCATCTCCTGATGGTGCTACTGGCCGCATTTTTCCTGCCCAATAGCTTTGAATTTGTATTTCTACAACTTACCGCTGGAATGGTCGCAATTTACAGCATCAAAACGCTTACCCGCCGGGAACAATTTTTGATTTCTTCGCTTATTATTTTGGCTACCTACCTCCTATCTTATTTGGCATTGGTCCTGATGCGTGAGGGACAATTCGCCAATTATAACTGGGCTACGGTATCTCCCTTTATCTTCAGTGTACTGCTGACTTTACTGGCTTACCCACTGATCTACGCCTTTGAGCGAGTTTTCGGAATCGTTTCGGATGTCACACTTTTAGAGCTCTCCAATACCAATTCGAAACTACTGCGCGAACTTTCGTTCAAGGCCCCGGGCACCTTCCAACATACCCTGCAGGTCGCCAATTTAGCTGAAGCGGCCATTTATAAAATCGGGGGCAATGCCCTATTGGTCCGCGCTGGTGCGCTTTATCACGATATCGGAAAGATTTATAACCCGCAGTTTTTCATTGAAAACCAAACCAAGGGGCACAATCCGCACGACGGCTTGTCCTTCGAGCAAAGCGCCCAACTAATCATCGCGCACGTTAGCAAAGGGGTAGAATTGGCCAAGAAAAACCAACTTCCGGAGATCCTGGTAAACTTTATCCGTACACACCACGGCACCACCCGAGTCGAATATTTCTACCAATCTTTCCTGAAAAATTATCCCGAAAAATACATAGACGAAGAAATCTTCCATTATCCCGGGCCTATACCCTACTCTCGAGAAACGGCTGTGCTCATGCTCGCTGACTCCGTCGAAGCCGCCTCCCGCAGCCTCAAGGAGCCCACCTCTGAAAGCATCAATGCGTTAGTAGATAAAATTATAGAATCCAAGCTCAGCCAAAAGCAGCTCATCCGCAGTAACATCACCCTCAGCGATATCACCGAAATCGCAGAAATCTTCAAGGACATGCTAAAAAGCATCTACCATGTACGCATCGACTACGACGTCAATGCCAGCAAATCGGGGTCCGCATAATTTGCTTCAAAAAGTTTTATAATTCATTTTTTTATATTAGGTTTGCATTCCGAAAACGGAGAGGTGCCTGAGTGGCCGAAAGGAACAGTTTGCTAAACTGTCGTACTGGAAACGGTACCGTGGGTTCGAATCCCACCCTCTCCGCTAAGACCCTTGATAAGCCCGACGAAAGTCGGGTTTTTTGTTTCCCGGTCCTTGAGCCAAGCTCGCTTGAGCGAAAAGGACCGGGAAACAAAAAAGACATGAGCGGAGCTCATGCTGATCAGGGGTATTGCAGCCTCCCCCTCTGGGATGGCTGCGGCCTCGCGTGCGGGGAAAGCGCGACGCAGCCAATCCCACCCACTGATTTCTGAGAAAATAATAGTGTCTTTCAAAAGATCCATTGCTTAAAACAGCAAAAAGCCTATTGCACAACTGTCCGGACATTTGTGCAATAGGCTTTTTGACGAATCATCAATACCGGAAAAAGCACGCTTGAATCTGTCGCCACACCGTTATCAAGCGCCAAAACCTCAATTCCGCGATACGTACTTTTTTTCAATAAACTGCATGGAATCAAGGCATAATTCTTTCAAGACGTCGAGATCTATGTCGGTCAATTTTTTAACATAA
>DASRQK010000004.1:0-4023 GCA_035645875.1 Sphingobacteriaceae bacterium
CAATGGAGACCAGCCGGTTTTATAATTTTGTGTTGATTTCCGATTATTCATCTTCCTCGGAGCCTTCCTCTGAAACAGTGGTGCCGGTGAATGCATTCAAAATTTCTTGATTGAATACGGTATCCATCACTTGGATTTCCACGCGACGTAGGTACGTGTCTAGGGTGAAATTTAATTCACCGGGCTCGTCCACTTCTGGATGGAGGAATAATTTAAAATTGTTCGTGGAAGGCTTGGAGTAGTCTACTGCTTCCTTATTGGATGAAAACACCAGGGGAACGACCGGGTTGGCTGAGAAGGTATGTTCAGGCAAATGGATGTCCCAGATTCCGGCCATGGCGGCCACGAAGCGATCGCTCTCCGCACCTGAGCGAAGGAATTGTATATTACCAGTCACAAAACCAGCGTCTTGATTAATCGTTTCATCTAGGTTAATCCCGGCAGCAATTTCTTTGGCCATGACTACGTCAAAACCTACGGTATCACCTTCATGGACGGCTTGTACTTTGAACAAATGAGTGGTGTCCTGCTCGATTTGTTCTACGATTGTCAAATAGACCGATTTGTCCGAAGCTCCTTTCAAATTGATCAAATCATTGGCTGTTTCTTCCTTTGCTTCTTGGCTGCCACCGCCACAGGAAGCCATCACCATCACGGCAAGTAGTAAACTAAAGATTGAAAAACGTTTCATAAGGTACGTGTTTAAATGGTTAAATTATGTATAAAATATATTATTTACATTAATAGTTCATTCATTCGTTTTTGATAGCGTCTGGCTCATTTTATAGATGATGTCCTCCGCTACTTTGGTGTAGTAATCTCCTGCTCCATAGCCATTCCAAGACATGGTGACCGTTTCATACATGTTTTTCACATAATGTCGATCATGAGTTATGTAACCCATATAATTCCCATTAAAACTGGTAATGATGAGGTCCAATCCTTGCGAACGGGCATACGCATCCAGTTCGACCATAATCTCTCCTGAAAAATCCGCCGGCATCCCTAAAAGTAAGGTGCGCCCGATGAGCGAAACTTTTATGTCTCCCGGTGAGCCGCCAAATAGCGCATTGAATACCCAGGGGCGAAGCGCATAATTTAAATTGATTCTTAGGGTCGCCGGAGGCAAGGGGACAGGGATCCATTCGCTCATAAATCGAATGGGGCTTAGCGGGGTATTTTTGGCGGGATTTAAAGGGAGATTTTTTGACCCATCCATCTTCCTCATTGAATCCGTGTGATTTAAATAACGTCGCGCTAATTCCTCTCCTAGATGGCGCGATCTTTCCTCCGGAGTGTCGCCTTCGGAGACAAAGCCCATACTCCCCACTGCCCCCGCAAAATATAGCGCGAAATCAACCTGATCATCGGCCTCCAACGCGTCCACGGTATGTCCAGGAAAATCCCGCGACAAGGACAGCATTTTTCTGTTTAAAGTCGTGGAATGCGCACCATAGGTGAGCACAACTGCTCGACTGCCATCTGCACGTTTAAAAACGAGGCTGCGAACCTCCGGATCTTTCACCTTTGGAGGATCTATGGGGAGTCGGTTCCGTATGCCTTCCTCAAACTCCAATTCTATGTATTTCGCTGCCGCAGGCAGAAAGCTTTCACGGGATTTTAGGATAGCAGCGTGCATCTGCTCCGCCAATAGTCGTTCGATTCGCTCATCGTATTTTCCGGCAAATAATCTTCCCAGCAGCTTTTGTCCCCAACCACCTACGCCGTGATGCGTATGCGTGGCCCCTAAATGTATTTCATCCAAGGAAATACCGTCGGACTTCAATAGTTCACCGAGCCGAAGCGTAACATTGGGGGGTATAATTAACAGATCCGCCGCTAAAAATGTAAGCGTTTCTTCGCTAAATTGAAGCGATAATGCCCTGACATAGAGGCTATCTCGCACGTCCTCAAAATGCTTGCCCCATCGATTCCCATAGCCTGACATGGGTGCAGAAAAATCTGGAACAATATTCGTCTTTCCCCAGCCTATTAGTAGGGAGTCCGCCAGATTTATGGAAAAGGTCGTCTGATCAATCCATGCTTCCCATTCGGCATAATGCCGCGTCTCTGTATAAGGTGTTCGATCGATTCGCTGCACCAATGCGATCAGTATAAGCAATATAACTGCCACGATAATACCGAGCGTTTTCAATAATTTCCTCATCATTAGCCTTCGGAGTCCTCCTTCCACTCCAGATCTAAATCGCTACTGTCAATTTGCTTGGAGGCATTGGCTCCAAGGGATTTTAATTTCTCCACCCGGCGAATGACATTTCCTTTTCCGGTACCAAGCTTTTTCCGGGCCTCTTCATGGGCGCGCTGCGCCTGATTGAGTTGCGTTCCCACCTTATCCATATCTCCCAGAAAACCTACAAATTTATCGTATAAAGCACCGGCTTCCCGAGCGATTTCCAGCACGTTTCGGGTCTGCCTTTCCTGTTTCCAGATGCTGGCGATCGTTCTTAAGGTGGCCAGCAGGGTAGACGGGCTGACGATCACCACCTTCCGGTCCCAGGCATCGCTGAAAATTTCAGGTTTATAAGTAACTGACATGCTAAATGCGGATTCGATGGGCATAAACAAAAGCACAAAATCTGGCGAATTGATGTCGTATAATTCTTGATAGTTCTTTGCCGATAGACTCTTCACATGATTTTCCACCGAGATCACATGCTGTTTTGCGAAATGATCCCTTTCCTCCTCCTCTTCCGCATTGACCCAACGTTCATAGGAAACCAGAGAAACCTTGGAGTCCACCACTAAATGCTTCTCATCAGGCAGCAGAATAATCGCATCGGGCTGAAGACGTTTGCCCTCCTCATCCACCAGCGAAGCCTGCAGACGATACTCCTGATCCTTGATCAATCCCGAACGTTCCAACACCCGTTCTAAAATCACCTCGCCCCAGTTTCCCTGGCGCTTATTGTCTCCTCTTAAAGCCCGTGACAAGCTGTTAGCCTCATCTTTAATATGCTTGCTTTGCTCCATTAATTGTTCGACGACACCTTTTAGGGTGTTACGTTCCGTCGACTCCCGATGGTAGGCTTTATCTACCTTTTCCTCAAACGATTTGATTTTATCTTTGAGAGGGCTCAGTATTTGGTCCAAGGATTTGGAATTGGTCTCTGTAAATTTCTGCGATTTTTCTTCGAGAATTTTATTGGCAATACTTTGAAATTCCAGGTTTAGCTGTTTTTTCGTCTGTTCAATTTCCTCCTTCTGCGCTTTTAACCGATCCTCCTGCGCTTTGAAATAACTACGTGCCGATTCCAAGGATTTTTCAGCCTCGAGATATTGTTCCCTCAGCCGCTCAAGCTCATCGCGAAGTTCCTTTGTTCTTTCTTTGTGGGCCTCCAGCATGTGGCTCTTTTCCTGTTCCAAGCTCTGAACCTGTTGGGTGACCCGAGCCAGATCCACCGATCCGCTTTTCCGAAAAAACAGGATAAGCGCCACTGTCAAGAACAGCAATGAACTGATGGATAGGATGATTAATGCAGGGTCCATATTCACCAAAGTTAATAAAATAAAGTGGAATATGGATGGATTTTATCACTGGAGCTTCTGGTGACTCTTCCACCAGAGGTCAGGCATTTCCCCCGAAACGGCCAACTGATAATCTTCATAACGGCAAGGCACCAGGTAATAGCGCTCATTCACCGAACGGGAACCAAAATACGGCACCTGCATCCACCAGCGATCCGATTTCTTGCTTTTTACAAAAACCAATTCATAGCCTTCATGCTCCAGGGTAGTCTGATAGGTGACATAGGCGTCTTTTGGGACAAAAGGCAAGTCGTTCTTCCGCGCATAGAATCCGTCAATAAAATACCAGATCATTTGCGCCAATAGAATCGCCGTTTGCTTGCGAATGTCCAAGCCGGGATTGTACTCGTAAAAACCGATGGATGAAAGCTTGTCGCTCATCCCTGCATAGCGGCATAATTGACAGGCTTCCTGACCAGTAAGTCCGTTCGGTGTCACATTGGCATTGCCCGGAGCGTCAGAAAAACGTATCGCCGC
>DASRQK010000005.1:0-3720 GCA_035645875.1 Sphingobacteriaceae bacterium
CAGACCTTTTATTGGTGTGAAGGAACGACAATTCCCCTCACTTTACCACCTGATTCGGCCGATTTGATTTTCGGCTGGTCGGATGGTTTTTCTGACCGTGAACGAATCATATCTGTCCCCGGAGAATATCCGTTTGAAGTAGAATCAGGCAACTGTATATTCCTAAGCCGTTATACCGTCTTGACCAATGACGAATCCGAATGCGAGCACAATGAATGCAGGATCTCCATCCCCAACGCGATCACCCCCAACGGCGACGGCTGGAACGATGCATTGGAAATTTTCCTGAGTCCGGAATGTGGTTCCGTGGAATCGGTCACCCTATGGGACAAATGGGGCGGCTTGCGACATCAAACCCATATGCCTGTGATCGAAGCTTCCGTGTGTGCAAATCTTCCTGCCGGTATTTATATCGTCCAGGTGACTTATGTAAATGATTCGGGGCAAGAGATGATGGAGACCTCTTCGGTATTGGTGCTGAGGTGAATAGGAGGTGTTACAACATAGACCGAGCCTACGGCTCTCTACCATCCTCGATTTCCCTCTGCGCCTTTGCGAATACCGGATCAAGTCCGTCATGTTAAGCTGAGCAAGAAACAAAACGAGAGCGAAACATTTTCCACATTTAGGTTTGTTTTCCAGGTGTAAGGTACTGCCCAAACGCGCAGGCTACCCTGCAAGAACCTTACACCATCCCTGGACAATGGCATCTTCGGGCATGCCCTACACCTATGAGCAGCTTTAGATTTAACAGATTCTGGAGCTCGTATATGTTTAGCGCACTAAAGGTTGGCTGTGGAATACTATCTTGTTCCGTCCCGGCCCGCACTTTTTTTATGATTTCGTGTTTTAGTGGCAGGTCCCGGGATTTGACAAGTGAGGCGGAGAATTGTACAGAGTGGAGAATGAGAGCATAAGTGCGCAGATCTGGTAGAACATCGCACCGGGCGTATATATGGTACAGATTTCGTATAAGACTGATCGGGGAGAGGTGAGCTCGGTGGCCGGTGGGGTGATGGTGATAAAATAATGGACAATTGATATTGGATAATTGACCATGACAATGGGCAATGTTTACTGCATTCAAGGGTAATTTGGTGCGCTTCGCGGAGACTGTTGATACCTCATTCGCGGGGCTATTGAGGTGGTTTGGTGCCCTTCGCCCATTTGAAAGCGCCCGCCTCTTTCTTTATTTTCTTTTCACAAACAAAGCCACTACCGCAGCGGTCACGATGCCCATGCTCAAGGCTCCGAAAATGGATTGCATGATGTAGGATTTGAGATTAAAATACCCTTCCAAAGCTTCACGGTCCCGCCCGATGGCCACCCCGTGTTCGATGGCGTTGGCAAAGTAAGACGGGGCGATAATTTTGTGCGTGATCAACTGAGTCAACGGGCTGAACAGGGCTACGATTACGGTGATGATCAATCCTGCGATAAACCCCTGTTTCCAGGTCATCGAGCCGTTGTAAAAGTTGTTGCGTTTGTCGCGGAGTGCCAACACGTACACCAAAATGGCCGGAATGGCGAACAGGTTGGTGTAGTACGCATGCTTGTCAATGTGGACCGTGTGCAGGCCAGCCACGTTCTCCATACCCATCCAGATCAGCGAGACCACGATGAATATCAGGCCCCACTTTAATTCGATTTTAAAATTCCTCATACATTCATTTATGGCGGTGCCTGGTTACAATATATATCGGTTGATCAGGTTTTCAAAATATTCCTGGCGGCCGCTGATCTGCTCCAATTGATCGCCGTCTCCGATGTGTGCCACCAGGTCTTCCAGCGTAAGTTCACCCGATTCAAACCGTTTACCCGGTCCGCTATCAAAGCTTTGGTACCGATTTTTCAGTAGGTCGTTGTATTCGGATTCTTCGAGGATTTGATGGGCGATTTCGAGAGCCCGGGCGAAGAGGTCAATTCCTCCAATATGAGCATAAAACAAGTCTTCGAGGTCCGTGCTATTGCGACGTATTTTCGCATCAAAATTAATTCCACCGCCCTGGAATCCTCCGTGGCGTAGGATAACCATCATGGCCTGGGTCAGCTCGTAAATGTCTACCGGAAATTGATCGGTGTCCCAGCCGTTTTGATAATCCCCCCGGTTGGCGTCGATGCTGCCGATCATACCGTCCGCCCCCGCCACCTCGAGTTCGTGTTCAAAGGTGTGCAGCGCCAGCGTGGCGTGGTTGACTTCGATGTTGATTTTGAAATCCTCGGCTAGTCCATATTCATTCAAGAATCCCAGCACCGTGGCTACATCGTAATCGTACTGGTGCTTGGTGGGTTCTGCGGGCTTGGGTTCGATGAAAAAAGTACCCGTGAAACCATTTTTCCGGGCGTAATCCTTGCACATATGGAGGAACTGTGCCATGTGATCTTTTTCTCTTTTCATGTCCGTATTGATCAGGGAAATATAGCCTTCCCTTCCACCCCAGAACACGTAATTTTCACCGCCCAGTTTGATGGTGGTATCCAGGGCGTTTCTGACCTGGGCACCGGCGTGGGCGACCACATTGAAATCGGGGTTGGTGGCGGCACCATTCATATAGCGGGGATGCGAAAACAGATTAGCGGTGCCCCACAAGACCTTGACGTTTGTTCGGCTTGTTTGTTCAACGCATAGTCGGAGATGAAATCGAGTCGTTTCCTGAATTCCGAAAGGTTTGCTCCCTCCTCGATCAGGTCCACGTCGTGAAAGCAGTAATACGAAACCCCGAGTTTGGTGATGAATTCGAAGGCTGCGTCCATTTTTTGGAGCGCTCGTTTTTCAGCGGTAGGACCTTCGTTCCAGGGCAAAGGCCGCGGACCCCATCCGAATGGATCGCTACCATCTCCGCAGAAGCTATGCCAGTAGGCTACGGCAAATCGAAGGTGGTCGGCCATGGATTTGGCACCGATCATTTTATCGGCATCGTAAAACCGATAGGAGAGGGGATCGGTGGAATCGGCGCCTTTGTACCGAATGGATGGAACATGGGGAAAGTAGGTCTGTGGTGTATGATTTTTCATAACGCGTTTAGTTTTTGAAGAAGTAAGGATTTCCAATTGTGATAAATGTCTTGATATGATTTTGAAAGTTCCGGGATTGGTTCGATGATCCGGATCACCTCCTGCGAAGACAACGCTTCAGCCGGATTTTTGTAATAACCAGATCCCACGCCGGCACCCAGGGCGGCACCCACCGCACCGGTCGCGTTGCGGATTTCAATGGTTGCACCCGAGAGCGAGGACAGCAGTTGACTGAAGATCTTGGATTGGAAGAGATTGTCGTTCCCCACCCTTAAGATCTGGGACGCCATCCCGAGTTCTTCCATGATCTCATAGCCGTAGTAAAAGGCAAATCCGATGCCCTCCAATGCGGCCCGGATCAAATGATCCTGATGATGTCGGTTGAAATCGAGACCCGAAAAATGGGCATCGACGGGTTTGTTTTGAAGCATTCGTTCGGCTCCATTGCCAAAAGGTAAAATGAGTACCCCGTCTGATCCCTGCGCTACCTTACTGGCGCGTTGTTCCAGTTCGGAATAACTAAATTCCAGACCAGTAACATTTTTCCTGATCCAACTGTACAAAATTCCGGCGCCATTGATGCATAGGAGGGTTCCTATGCGGGGGTGATCCACCGTATAGTTGACATGGGCAAAGCTGTTGGTCCTCTGGGTCTGGTCGATAACGGGCCGGGTCGAGATTCCATACAGCACGCCAGAAGTTCCT
>DASRQK010000006.1:0-2435 GCA_035645875.1 Sphingobacteriaceae bacterium
ATCCATTCCGAGAGGTTTCGTTCCACATGATTCTCTACTGGCGGTAGAATCAAGGATATTGTTTCACCCAAGTCACCCACTGCGGCGTAACTTTCTGCCAGTAGCCATTCGGGTAAGTTGGTAAGTTCCAGCGCCCATTGACGCATTGATTTCGTGGAAACACTGCGTTTTGGCCGTTTCCCCGTAAACAATGCGAGAAACCAGCGCTTATCTTCATCGGGCGCGTCCTGGAGAAATTGGCGAATGACTTCGATTTTTTTGCTGGTCTTATTGGTGCTTTCCAATGCCAAAAATAGGAGCGAGAATTCCTTCATGGACGTTCCTCCTGTTCCTCGACCAATTCAGCCTGCGTTTCTTCCTCCCCGAATTCGGTTTGGAGTTCCACGGCATCCAGACCCAATTCGCTCAGGTACCGGCTAAAGACGGCGGTCTGTCCATGGGTCACATAAATTTTCTCAGCACCGGTTCCTCGCACTACCTCTAACAATTCTTCCCAATCGGCATGGTCGCTGATCGCAAAACCCGCATCGGCGTGACGCCAACGACGCGCTCCACGCACCTGCATCCAACCCGAGCAGATCGCCTCGGCGCGATCCGGTATTTTTCGAAGCAAATGAGAATCCCGCAAAGCAGGAGGGAGGATGTAGATGCCGCCCTGGGTTTTGGCTTGAGAGGTTCTCAAGTCCAGGTTTCCATGACTGGGCAGCGGAACACCGGCCGCTCTAAATGCTTCGTTTAACCGGGCAATGGAATAATGCACCTGTATGGGCCCCACATCCGCTAATGCTTTCAAGATACGCTGGGCTTTTCCCAGGGAATATCCGAAAAGCACCGAATTTTTACCATCCTGCTGGTTTTTGACTACCCATTCTTGAAGTTTACGATGCTGTTCCTCCACCGGTAGCCAACGATAAATGGGTAACCCAAAGGTACTTTCCGTAATGAATTCATGACACGGAACCAGCTCGAATGCAGTGCTCAAGCCGTCATCTTGAACCTTGTAGTCTCCGGAAATCACCACGATACGGCCGCGATACTCCAACCGGACTTGTGCCGATCCGATGATATGTCCGGCCGGATGCAGGCTCACATTCACTCCATTAATCGGTATCACTTCCCCATAAGCTAGTCCTTGTGCCTGAATATGTGGACCAATGCGACTTTTTAAAACAGGCAGGGTCAGGTGATGACAGAGGTATTTATTCATTCCACCTCGCGCATGGTCGGCATGCCCATGTGTGATGATCGCATCATCCACCCGTTTCCATGGATCTATGTAGAACCGTCCCGGTACACAGTATATTCCTGCAGGTGTAAATTTTAACATCTTGGTGGAGTTGACTGAATTTTCTTTTTCATGGGATACAACAATTAGGCCACACAAACTGTTTATCACGTAAAGAAATAAGTGCTGAATTTTACAGAATATGATATGAATAAGAAATCTTACAATAACGAATCAGACCTACCCAGACAATATACAGGAAAAGCCCTGGACTATTATCAGGCAGTAGACTGTGAAACGGTGGGGGAGGCAAAGGATGTTTTTTCACGAGTACGAGCCAAATTGTTCGAGGTGAATCAATGGCATAAAATGAGTGAAGGCCCCTCGGCGGAATTTTGTATAGTGGATTCCGCAGGAGAGAAGCAGGATCGAACCGTGCAAAAAGGAGATCATATACGCATCAATATTCCGGGTCCTGGTCTGCCCAGCAGTGAAGGTTACGATTGGGTACAGGTGGAGGAAATTCGGGAGGAACATGTTGATCCCGATTACCAAAAAATCCTTCTTACCCTTCGGCCCAGTCCCGATCCCACCAATCCCCTGTCGGATACGGCGCATTTTTTTAAAGCGGTCGCCACTTCGAATTTTCTGGTGGAACGGAAGGGTCTGCAGGTATTTCTGCACTACGCTGGTCGGAACGAATTGATCAACACCGACAATAAATCAAACCTGGATAACTTACGAAATTTCTTTATCGGCCTGACAGCCAAAATGGGTGCTTCATTTCCCCAATGGAAGGCCGTTATCGATGGTTTAGCGAAACGATAAGGAGCCGTTTAGTCCTGTTCATGTCGTTACCTGCCCCCACAATTGAAGGAATGGGACTAATGCGAACCATAAAATATAGCTGAGCCCAAGTATCAGCAGACCATCAATTCGGACGGGTTTCTTTGTTTTATTCCTGTATCGGACCAATGCATGGATAAAGATCAGTCCATGAAAAATCGCCAGGTAAAAAACGTCGGGATAGAGCGAGGCAAAGGGAAATAGAGCCTGTACATCGGGAGCGTATTTGAAATATAACAGGCTTATTATGGAAAGACCAATAAAGCCGATCGCCAGAAGGCTGGCATTTTCTTTACCCAATCGAACAGCCAACGTGCCTTTACCCACCTGCCTATCTGCTTTTTCGTCTGGAAATCCCGCGAGG
>DASRQK010000007.1:0-8188 GCA_035645875.1 Sphingobacteriaceae bacterium
CAACGGTGAAGAGACGATAACCATCAACATTCCTGCGGGTGTTAGTGAAGGCATGCAATTATCCATGGGCGGTAAGGGTAATGCCGCCCCGCGAGGTGGCGTTCCGGGAGATTTGATTATACTGATCGAAGAGATTCCACATGAAACCCTGAAACGTGACGGAAATAACGTGATCTACGACTTATACATTAATTTTGTCGATGCGGCCTTGGGCACGAGTGTGGAAGTTCCGACCATTGATGGAAAAGCCAAAATTAAGATTGACTCCGGGACTCAAGGGGGGAAAATCCTCCGTTTAAAAGGAAAAGGTGTGCCAGAGGTGAACTCTTATCATAAAGGAGATCAGTTGGTCTATGTAAACGTATGGACACCCAAGGCGCTCTCATCGGAGGAGAAATCTTTGTTAGAGGAGCTGAGAAATTCGCCGAACTTCAAACCCCAACCGGGTCGAAATGAAAAATCATTCTTCGAACGGATCAAGGAATATTTCGAATAATTAGATTCATGGAATCGATCACTTTGATCGCTTTAATGACTCAATCAGATCGATTGAATAAATAAAAAAAACGGGCTGCACCCTTCTGGTACAGCCCGTTTTTTTTTAGATCCTCGCGGGATCCCCGATCATGTATAAACTAAGAACCGGTCGATTTAGAAACCACTCCTCCTTTTTTACTATCTACGGTAACGGTGTAATTATTACCACCTTTCACTAGCCAGCGTACAGTGACGTGGCTGTGACCATTGATCGTACTCACTTGAATTTCTGCAGGATTACTATTATTTTGCTCTTGGGTGAATCCAAAATCCACATTTTGAACGATCATACCCGATAAAGCTGTGCCTCCTTCTAAAGTGACTATATTCGGTACTTCGATTTTGTGACGGACATCGTGAGCGGAGTGCGTAGGGATCACGCGCTCGTTCATAATCACTGCAGTGACTTCCTTGATGCCATTGCCTACATCTTTTACCTCGATGTTATCAATACTTAGTTTAGGCGTTTCATAGCCATGGTAAATGGTAAACACCGCATTCCGGTGTGCATCCATCTCAAGCAAGAAGCCTGGGTGGTTACGACCATAATATTTTTTGAAGCCACCGATTTCGATCTCGCCGTATTGGGGGTGATCAAATGGCTCCCATGGCACGAAAGCATCTTCCATTAAGAGAAACTTATCCGCTGAGTATTGTTCCGCCTGGCGATCCGCACTCGGAGAATTTGCATTGTTATACAGCATATTAGACATCCACAATTCATTACAAACCGCAAAAACACCACGACCAAAGAATAACCAGTCTAATTGGCCCCCATAGACCGAATAAAGATCTTTATACGTAATCAAATAGCGATAACCAGGAATGAGTTCCTCACCCTTTCGACCAATCGCATCGTATACGGAAATGTCCTGACGGGTCAATAAAGGCTCATCTTCTGCTCCCCCCGGTGGACGCAAAATCATCCCTCCATTATTATGGAAGTTTTGTCCAGCGGCGATGTTCGGATGACTCAAAATAAAGTCAGCGACTGCACGGTTTTCTGGTAAAGAGAAGGGATATTTATACGCGCCACGCTGAATAAAATTCGGCTGCCAGCTCCAACCCCAATCCCGGTTCGGATCGTATCCCCCTACTCCATCTTCATTGACCAATCCGTCGCCATCATTGTCCAATCCTTCATTGCCCAATAATTCGTAAACTCCTTTTTGTCCGGCAGGTACACGAATCATTCTTCTGGGATCCGTTGGGTCTTCGATAAATTGACCATAAGGACTTTTTCTACGCATCATGGTGATGTGTCCATCCCCGTTCAGATCATCAAAATCATCCTCATCCACTAAACCGTCCCGATCATTGTCCAATGGAACCCGACCCGTTCTGGACGAATGTTGGGTGTTTCCAAAATGGAAAAAATAATCCCTTGAATCCGGATTAATGGAAGGCGCAATGTAAAATGTTTTATCTACCAGTAGCTCCTTCACAAATGCATTATCATTCGCATGCATTTCCAATAAGTACCATGCCGTATAGAGGGCAAACTCAGAGGTTTGAATTTCATTCGCGTGAATACCACCATCGATGTACATGGCTGGTTTGCGATGATGTGGGCCTCCATTTTTCTTATCCGTTATGGTCAATAGCCAGATATCACGTCCCTCGTAGGACTTTCCAAGGGATTGAAGAGAAACCAAATCGGGATGGGCTTTAACCATCTTATCGTATATTTCCTTCAAGGCGGTTTCATCGTGGTAGCGGTTCCAACTAATCTGAACCTTTGGATTAGGAGGAGAACCTGCCGCGGTCAATACATTCTCTGCCCGCTGTGCCAGGGCGGACATCGTGGTCCCCACCAGCAAAAGTAAAATCAAAATATATTTATTATTATACATATTTATAAGTCTTTAATTATAATGATACTTCAACTCGATCAGATCCTGTATTTGGACTTCCAGCTTCGATCGTAACCCGTCCTGAACCTTGGATGAGCCAGCTTAATTCTACGTGCTCGCCACCATTAATAGCGCCGACAGTCTGAATAGGACGGCCACTCACTACACGTTGATTTCCCGTTAAGTTTACCCGAACAGCGATCAATTTTAAGAATTGGCTTCTAATACCGGCCTGGCTCAATGTCGGAAACTGCCCTGTATTATGTACTTTCGCAGTAACACGAGTAAGCCCATTATCGATTCGTTCTGTTTTTACATCTGTAAACTTAATGAATGGTGCATTTTCAGCCAAGGCTTTTACAAAGTCAGTGTGTTTCTCGACGATATCTGAAACCATGTGAAATGGAGGATTGTGTAAAACAAATGGATGCACGCCTCCTACTTCTACTTCTTTGCCTTCAAAATCGGGATGGTCAATCGCTTTCCAATCGGTGAATGTGCCGGTGATGCCCTCTGATGCAGCCCATTTTAGATAATCAGCGACTGGATCCTCGACAGATCCACCGCCAGCACGATTAGCTGCACCTCCTCGTTCACTGCCTTCTGAAGCTACCTTAGGTACCCACCAGCCTGGTGTGCTGAAACTTAGACGACCATAATGATAATATGCCCACTCAGAAAAATCACCATGCCCAGCGGTCGTGCGAGGCGCATCTTTAGTGCCAGTCAATTCTTTATATTGTTCCGACACATAACTATTCGCTTGGGCATCCACAGTAGACCAGGAGGTGATCCGTCCGGTCGGCATTCCGAAGCCCCTACCCCCTTGTGCTGCTTGAGGAGCGCTCCCACCTCTGGCCGAGGCCTGCATAGGGTGCGACAGGTTATTCATTGGACCAAACGTAACGACTGTATAAACATTAAATGCGTCATATAAGAAATCATAAAGTGCGCGGTTTTCGACCTCTGACACCGCATGCTCTCCGGCACCTGGTAAGAAATTCTTGTAGTTATAGGTGTTGTTCATATTGAAACGAATTCCTTCATCTCCATCTTCGTTAAAAGAACCATCTTTATCATTGTCGATGCCTTCACTATATAACAGGTATTGGCCCATCTGACCTTTCGATCGATCGGCTTTGATCAATGAACGTGGCTCGTTCGGGTTTAAGATATAATCTCCTGAAGGATCGGCGATACGCATAAACGTAATTTTACCGTCTCCATCTAAGTCATCATAACCGTCCTCGCCGATTTTTCCGTCACGATCATAATCAACTGGACGGGCATTTCCACTGCGCTCATATTGTAGTGAGGCAAAGTATTGCTCGGTGGCATCGGGGCTCATGTTGGGAAACACATAAAACGTTTGTGTTTCTAATAAATCTCTGACCTCATCCTGCCCCGCATCTGCTAATAGGTTTTCGGCAAAACCCATCGCCAGCTCTACCCCTAAAAGGTGTTTGCCGTCAACCCCGCCGACGACTGCAATGGCAGGTTTCTGATCTAACTCACCCGTTCCGATGGTAATTAACCAGATGTCTGATCCACCGACCGTTTTGGCCAATGACTGTGTTTTAACTAAATTTGGATGAGAACTTTGCAGGGCAGCGACCCGTTGTCCCAAACGCTGACGATTCGTATAATCCGTCTGCGCGTACAGGAAATTGCTTCCAAGCAAAACTGTACAGAAAAGCATAATTAATTTATTCATTGATCTGTTTTATGTGTGATAATTTAGGATTATAGACGCAATGTAGATGTTTTTTTGATTACTAGGATTAGTATTACCAAAATGTTACATGAAAGTAGATCGTGAAAGCAGAAAAAATAAAATAATATTGATAATCAATGAAGAAAAGAAAATAAATTACTTACCTTTGCAGTCCTGATGAAATTCGGGAAAAGGAGATTAATTAATTAATGACAAAAAAACAAGAAGCAGAAAAAGAGTTATTGGCCAAGACGGCTGAGCTCCAAGACGCCGAGAGCACCTTGGTGAAAGAAAAAGAAAACATCGAGTCTGAAGCAGATTCGAATCTGATCGATGAGATCAAATCAAACACTTGGATCACTCCCGAAGGAGACTTCGATTGGGATCAGGAGGACAAAGGTTTCGGGAATTACAGTACCGAAGAACGTGCTAAACTGGAAGCTCAGTATGAAAGCACGCTGAATTCAATCAATAGAGGAGAAATTGTACCGGGTACAGTCGTCTCTATTAACAACAAAGATGTAGTGTTGAATATTGGATTTAAATCCGATGGTTTAGTTTCTGCGTCTGAATTTCGTGATTTGCCAGATTTGAAAGTCGGCGACTCTGTCGATGTTTTCGTTGAATCACAGGAAGATGCCAATGGTCAATTGGTGCTTTCAAGAAAAAGAGCCAAAACTCAACGTTCTTGGGAGACGATCAATGATGCCCTTGAAAATGATGCCATCATTACTGGTTTTGTGAAGAGCAGAACTAAGGGTGGTCTGATTGTCGATATTAAAGGGGTAGAAGCATTCTTGCCGGGTTCGCAGATTGACATCAAACCCATTCGCGATTACGACATTTATGTAGGAAAAACAATGGAATTCAAAGTGGTTAAGATTAATCACGAATTCAAAAATGTTGTCGTATCCCATAAGGTTTTGATCGAGGACGATTTAGAGAACCAAAAAACAGAAATCGTCGCCAAATTGGAAAAAGGACAGATTCTGGAAGGAACAGTCAAGAACATCACCGACTTTGGTGTGTTTATCGATTTAGGTGGCGTGGACGGTTTATTGCACATTACCGACATTTCTTGGGGTCGTATCGAGCATCCGCGTGAAGTTTTGTCTTTGGATGAAACAATCAATGTGGTTGTATTAGATTTTGACGACGAGAAAAAACGTATTGCGCTTGGTTTAAAACAATTGTCACCACATCCATGGGATTCCCTGGATCCAGAGTTGGCGGTTGGTTCCCGAGTAAAAGGAAAAATCGTTACCGTAGCCGATTATGGTGCATTTATGGAGATCACTTCCGGAGTAGAAGGATTGATCCACGTATCGGAGATGTCTTGGTCTCAAAACCTACGTAGTTCACAGGAGTTCTTGAAAGTTGGAGATGAGGTGGAAGCCGAAATCTTAACTTTGGATCGTGAAGAGCGTAAGATGAGCTTAGGTATTAAGCAATTGACTCCGGATCCTTGGAAAAACATCGCTGAACGCTACCCCATTGGTTCTAAGCAAAAAGCCGCGGTTAAAAATATGACTAACTTCGGAGTTTTCGTGGAATTGGAAGAAGGTATCGACGGATTGATTCATATTTCAGACCTTTCTTGGTCCAAAAAGATTAATCACCCGAACGAATTCACTAAAGTGGGTGAAGAACTGGAAGTGGTTGTATTGGAATTGGATGAAGAGAACCGTAAGCTGAGCTTGGGTCATAAACAACTGGAAGAAAATCCTTGGGATACGTTCGAAACCATCTTTACGATTGATTCTATTCATGAAGGAACGGTAATCAAAGTTGGTGAGAAAGGTAATATTGTCACACTTCCATACGGTGTGGAAGGATTCGCTCCTGCAAAACACAGCGTGAAAGAAGACGGTACTTCTTTAGTAGTTGATGAAACAATTGATTTCAAAATCATCGAATTCAACAAAGAGAACAAGCGTTTGGTTATCTCCCACTCTCGTATTTGGGAAGATGAGCGTGCTGAAGCTCGTGTCGAAGAATTTAACAATCGTAAGAAAGAAGCCAAAGCCGCTACTTCCGCAGTGAAGAAGGTGAAGGAATCTGTAGAGAAGTCTACTCTGGGCGATTTGGATGTCTTAGCGCAGTTGAAAGAGCAGATGGAAGATCAAGAAGGAAAGAAGAAGTAATCTTTATTTCTCTTGAGATATATAAAGCCCGTTTCGAAAAGAAACGGGCTATTTTTATTCCTCACCCCCTACCCTTTATTTGGTTTAAAACGGTACAGTAGGAATCCCAACAATAGAAAAGATAAGGATGTGAAACTCGCCCATTGGAAGACTTGAAATGTCTGGGTAGTGGATTGATTAGCCGCCAAATGATAAAGAAAGGGATAGAGAGAGGGAATGAGGTAATGATGTTCCCAGGAGATGGCCGTAATGCCCAACACGACCATCACTAATCCCACGCCCAATGGAATTACAAAATTTCGGAAATGCATGCTTAACATAAATTGAAGCAACAACATGGGTAAGGCAACGAAGAAGTAATTGAGGTTTTCGTTTAGAATTTGTTTAACTGGAATGGGATAATATGGAACGTGTAGTTCAGTACGAAAAAATGATGGAATGACCGCTGAAGCATAAATTCCCACGTTGAACAAAAAAAATAGTTGCACCAACATCACCAAAATTACCGACAGCTTAGCGAAATAAATAGTGGTGTAAGGTATCGGAGTGGCATGTATCTGTTTCCAGGTATTGTTTTTGTATTCTATTTGACAAAGCATACTGTTCACTAAAACAAGCCCCAATGGCAAAAATAATACAACCATGGAATTCCATGAGCGGGTAAAAAGAATCATCCAAAACTCAGTTGGTGTATCATAGGCAGGTATTAACCTTTCTGGATAAAATATAAATAACAGAGTGTTAATCATGGGGACAAAGAAAGCACCCGCCAACATCAACCAAACAGCCATGCTTCCATTTTTCTTTAACCATTCTGACCTATACACTTGAATAAAATTCATCGTTTTATTTTATAAGGTCCATAAATATGGATTCCAAATTCTTATCTATTGGCTCCACGCGGTAGATCGAAATTCCCGCATGGGTGAGCAGAGAAATTAGTGCTGCAATTTCCTCCTTTTTTAGACTCGGCAGCAGCAGGAATGCTTTTTGACTATCACAGATTATTCCTTGTTTTTTCAAGATGGACATAGCGGCTTCATTTTGGTCCGTTTCCAATAACACGCCCGAAGATTGCTTGGACACCAATTCTGCTAAGGTGCCCTGAAACAGTAATTTTCCATGATTTATGACTCCGATATGTGTGACGAGCTTTTCTACCTCGGCCAAAATGTGGCTTGAAATCAATATGGTGATACGATGTTCTTGATTTAATCGTTTAAGCAAATCTCTAATTTCAATGATCCCTTTTGGATCCAATCCATTTGTGGGTTCGTCTAAGATTAGAATCCTGGGTTGATGTAGTAATGCTACTGCGATTCCTAATCGCTGCTTCATGCCCAAAGAGAATGCATCCGCTTTTTTTTTCCCACTATTCATAAGCCCGACGAGCTCAAGCACTTCATTTATGCGCCCTTCAGTGCTGCCTTGTATTTTAGCCCATATTCTGAGGTTGTTTCTAGCACTCAAATGTCCATATACCGAAGGGGTTTCGATCATCGTGCCGACGCGAGACAGCACAGCGAGTCGGTGATCGTGAAATGAGGTTCCGAAAAACCTGATCTCACCTTGTTGTTTCCTCAACAATCCCAATAATAACCGTAGTGTCGTTGTTTTTCCAGCTCCGTTTGGTCCAAGAAATCCATAAATACTGCCTTCAGGAACAGAAAGAGCGATTTGGTCTACTGCGACTTGCCCGGAAGAAAAACGGTAGTGCAAATTTTTAGTTTCTATAGAGGGAATGGAAATGTTTTTCTGGTGCATCATTTTGTTGCGATCATTTTCAGACTAAACAATGGATTTATAAGCTCTGTATATAGACGATGCCGTTATAAGAAAAGTTACAGATGGAAGAAACACCTTGAATATGGTGCCGAAAGAATTTAGTGGGAAATACTGGGCTCGAACCAGTGACCCCTACCTTGTCGAGGTAGTGCTCT
>DASRQK010000008.1:0-8320 GCA_035645875.1 Sphingobacteriaceae bacterium
GGAGTGCCTCAGAACCTGGTACCTTTCATTACCCAGAGTGCCGCGGGCAAGCGGGGGCCGATCACCGTTTTTGGCGATGATTACGACACGCCGGACGGCACGGCCATTCGGGACTATATCCATGTGGTGGATTTGGCTCGGGCGCATGTTTCTGCGATCCGCTTATTGGAAGACCCGCGACGCACGAAGAATTACGAGGTGTTTAATGTGGGGACTGGTCGCGGTTACTCTGTTTTGGAGGTCATTCGTGCCTTTGAGCGGGTGACTGGAGTTTCCCTGCAGTACACGATCGGCCAGCGTCGCGCCGGAGATATCGAGCAGGTTTGGGGTGATGTGCGTAAATCCGAAACCGAGCTGGGTTGGAGAGCTGAATTAGAATTGGAAGACATGATAGCTTCCGCATGGAAGTGGGAACAATATTTACAGAATAACGATGCGATTTAAAAGATGTTTATTGATCACGGGAGGAGCCGGTTTTATTGGGTCTCATGTCGTTCGCCGCATGGTGCGAAACTATCCGGATTACCTGATTCTAAATCTCGATAAATTAACCTATGCGGGTAATTTAGCGAATCTCCGCGATGTGAAAGACGAGCCCAACTATCGATTCATTCAAGGGGATGTGGCTGACGCTCCCTTCGTGCAGAACTTATTCGAAACCGAACAGCCGGATGGAGTGATTCACCTGGCAGCTGAGTCCCATGTAGATCGCTCGATCAGTAATCCCCTGGAGTTCGTACACACCAATGTCGTGGGCACGGTCACCTTGCTGAATGCCGCCCGAAATGCATGGTTAAACCCATCGAAAACCCTTTCAGATGAAATTTCACCTCGCTTTTACCATATTTCTACAGACGAAGTTTATGGGTCTTTGGGAGAGAAAGGCTTGTTTACCGAAGAGACTCCTTACGATCCTCATTCGCCTTATTCGGCGTCCAAGGCGGCCTCAGACCATTTTGTACGCGCCTATCACGACACCTATGGGCTGGATGTGGTGCTGTCGAATTGTTCCAACAATTACGGCTCCCACCATTTTCCCGAAAAATTGATACCACTGGCCATACATCGGATCAAGCACGGACAACCCGTTCCGATTTATGGAACAGGAGCGAATGTGCGGGATTGGCTATGGGTAGAAGACCATGCCCGAGCGATCGACCTGATTTTTCATCAGGGCAAACCGGGAGAAACCTATAATATTGGGGGTAATAACGAATGGAAAAACATAGATTTGATCCGTCTTTTGTGCCAGATCATGGATCAAAAGCTGGGCAGGCCAGCAGGCACTTCGGCCGAATTGATCACCTTTGTGACCGATCGGGCGGGGCATGATTTGCGTTATGCCATTGATGCCTCTAAAATTCGGAAGGAGCTGGGATGGGAACCGAGCCTGAAATTTGAGGAAGGTTTGGAAAAAACAGTCGATTGGTTTTTGGCCAATGAAGATTGGTTAGAAGAAGTGAGTCAGCGAAACCAGCCCATTTAATAAGAATTTCGCTATTTATATGTAGTTTTGCGCATGATAAAATCCATGACCGGTTATGGGGCGGGCAGCGCCTCCGACGATAAAGTAAAATATTCGGTAGAATTAAAGTCCTTGAACTCCAAGTTTTTGGAACTGGGGATGAGGCTGCCCAAAGCAGTAGCCGATAAGGAACTGCAGATCAGAGGTGCTTGTGCCAAACGCATTGAGCGGGGAAAAGTGAACCTCAGCATCGATGTGGAGTATTCGGATCAAACCGCCCATGCAGCGCGCATTAACGCCGTCTTATTCGAGAAATATTACCTGCAATTACAGGAATTGGCCCAGCAGACCGGTTCTGCCGTGGAGGCCGGAGACCTGTTCCGTATGGCCATGACCCTGCCCGAAGTGGTGAACCAGGAAGAGCAATCGGCCGATGAGCAAGAAGGAGAACTGCTGATGCAGGCCTTTGAGCAAGCCTTCGAAGCCTTTGATCGTTTTCGCAGGGACGAAGGAGCCGTTCTAAAAGAAGAGTTGAAGGGCCGTGTTCAAGGCATTTTGGAGCTATTGACCCAAGTGGAAGCGGAAGAAACAGACCGTGTCCCTTTGATTCGAGAGCGCATTAGCCAATACCTGGACCGTACCGTGGGGCGTGAAAACGTGGATATGAACCGTTTTGAGCAGGAATTGATCTATTACATCGATAAATTGGACATCACCGAGGAGAAAGTGCGTTTAAGGAGCCATTGCCAGTATTTTCTGCAAGCCTTAGACGCGACCGATGCGAACGGCAAAAAACTGGGCTTTATTTCCCAAGAAATCGGACGGGAGATTAACACCCTGGGGTCCAAGGCTAATCATGCCGGTATTCAACAAATGGTAATCCGCATGAAAGAAGAGTTGGAAAAAGTGAAGGAACAATTATTAAACGTTTTATAGGCATGAGTGAACGGAGTCGTGAAGCGGTAAACGAAGCAGGAAAGCAAGGGGAAGCGGTAAACGAAGCAGGAAAACAGGGTAAACTGATTATATTTTCGGCCCCCTCGGGTTCGGGAAAAACCACCATCGTGCGGCATTTATTGGGGCGATACCCCGAGCTGATCGAGTTTTCTATTTCGGCGAGCACGCGGCCACCACGAGGCACCGAAGTCGACGGTAAAGACTATTATTTCATCAGCAAGGATGAGTTTCTTCACCGGGTTGCCAAGGAACAATTCGTAGAATTCGAGGAGGTGTATTCAGGCACTTTTTACGGCACCCTCAAATCCGAACTTGAGCGGATCTGGGCGGCCGGAAAACATGTAATTTTTGATATAGACGTTATCGGTGGTCTGCGGTTGAAGCGAAAGTTTCAGGAACAGGCATTGGCTATTTTTGTGCATCCGCCTTCTTTAGAAGTGTTGGAAGCTCGGCTCCGTGGTCGGGGTACCGATTCGGAAGAAAAGGTCCGGGAACGTGTGGCCAAAGCCCAGAAGGAGCTGGCTTATGCGGACCAATTCGACGTCGTGCTGACCAATGATCAGCTGGAGCACGCATTTAAGGAGGCGGAGCGGCTTCTGCTCGATTTCATCGTGGAGGATTTGGCTCAATAAAGGAGAATGAAAAAAAAGCGAAATATTGGTTTGTTTTTTGGGTCTTTTAACCCCATCCATGTGGGACACCTGATCATCGCGAATTACATGGCCAACCACACCGATTTGGATGAAGTTTGGCTCGTGGTTTCCCCACATAATCCCCTAAAAGAAAAAAGCAGCTTGGCCAATCAGTTCGATCGCCTAGAAATGGTCGAGCAGGCGCTTTCCGCGGCCGAAAATCTGCGGGTTTCCCAAGTGGAGTTTTCCCTGCCCCAGCCCTCCTACACCATTGACACTTTAGTGCATTTGCAGGAGCGTAATCCCGAATATCGCTTCACCCTCATTATGGGATCCGACAACCTCTACTCCTTTCACAAATGGAAAAACTCCGATATTATTCTCCGGGATTTTCGCATCGCGGTCTACCCACGCCCCGGTTTTCTCGAGCATGAACTCATGCACCACCCATCCGTCAGCCTCACAGACACACCGCTGATGGAATTGTCCTCCACCTTCATCAGGTCCGCCGTGCGCGAGGGACGCAGCATCCGTTTTTTTGTGCCCGATGCGGTACTCGAGTTCATCGACAAGAAAGGCTTGTACCTTTAATGTTTATCCGCATAATCGAAAACTTTCTGGAGCAATGGAGTCGAACGACTTCCGCCCAGGTTATTTCGGATTTTAAGCTCCTCGACAGCCACCTGATGGAATAAGCCATCGATCGCACGCTCAGTCACATATTTGGTCAGATCGGTTTCTATTTTTTCATTGACCAATGGAATCTGATTATACCGGGTCACTAAGTTGGACCAATGCCGGGCTACTTGATGTTGACCAATCGCCTGATCCACAATCGGGCTAAACTTACCCACCAATTGATCGGTGGTCGTACGGCGGAAGAACTGCGTGGCCGCATCCTCTTGACCACTCAATAAAATATTAAAAGCATCAGTGACGGTCAGCTGGGATAATGAAGACACAAAAACCGGGGAAGCCTCCTTGACCGCGGTTTCAGCAGCACGATTCAGATTGGTAATGAAATCATCCACCAATGAACCTAAACCCACACTACGCAGCGTGCGCTCGATATTTTGTGCTTCCGGTGGCATGAGTATTTTTACCGCAGCATTGCCCAAAAAGCCGTCGCGTACGGCGAGACTTTGTATGCTTTTTTCCAGTCCTTGACCCAAGGCCTGTTTGATTCCCGAGGCGGCCTCTCCACTGGAAATACTGCCGGTGGAACTGGTGTTTCCGGTAGTGCCCGCACCCACACCACCTCCGTTAGGCAATTGAGAAAGAGCGTCACAGGAGGAGAAGGAAACGGTGCTCATCAATGCCCCAAATACCATATACTTCAGTTTTATCGTCTTTATTTTCATTCCTGTTTAGATGATTAATGTGTTGAATGCTTATGTTGAATTTATTCGATAATGAGTGTCTTGTTTTTTGGATAGCGCACTAAATAGTGCAGCTCCAACGTTCTTTCCGCTCCGGGATCCAGCGAGAATTCCCAGCGGACCTCCCCGGTTTCGGAATCGACCATTCCCCGGGAACTGTTTTGCACCTGGACTTCGATGTCCGCCTGAGTGGACACCGGCACTTGATCCAAAACGACCAAGGAAATGGGCTGTGCTTTTTGATTTCTCACGTGTATGGTCCAGCTTTTTGACTGTTCCTGCCGGCTGCCGATAAATTGACGGCGATTATAGTCTCTCCCTTTTTCACGCTCAACTACCACGTTTTTATCCCTACCCAGGGATACGCGCAAAGTGTCCGAAGCTTCGCTGACTGCCAATACGGTCTTGCCCACATAAGTATCTTCAAAGAAAAGGTTCGCCTCCCCATCCAATAAATGGAAGCGGTTCCAGTCGGTTAGCTCGGCGATTAAGAACGCATCTTTATCCACTTTAGGGATGCTGAGGTAATGGTAATCCGTATTCAATTGGTGGCGCTCGATATCGACCGTATAATTCTTATTGTCCGAAAGTATGGTATAAGGCCGGTCGACTGTAAACTCCACCGAAGTTTGTTGCGCGACCTGAACAGTAGGGACGGGTGTGGTGTTACCCATGCCTCGGATCACGATCGAAGACGATGCCGTAGGTGAGGCGGCGACCGATTCGGCCACCCGCGCCATGCTTTTATTGAGCTGAAGCTCCTCGAGCGAATGGTATTCCTCCACCAGCACCACCCGCATCGGCTGATTGCTGGCAGGTTGTGTTTGGGCGGCATATCCGATCATGTGAAAGCTCAGCCTGCTGTTTTGATCCGGCAGCGCCAGGGAGAAATTCCCCTGAGAATCAGTCACTGTAGCGATCGTACTGCCTTCGACGCGAACCGACACCCCTGAAAGCGGAGTTCGGCTCCCATTGACCACCTGGCCACGGGCTTCCAGCTGGTTTAAGCGGTAGCTCGGCGGACGTGAATGATCGTTGAGAAAATAGGGCTGTAAGCTGGGTGCGACGGCAGAAGCGTGGGGATTGGCCGTAGACAGGGTGAGTCGGACATTGGTCCAATCCATTTTAGTGTCCTGCCTGATATTCGCTTTATAAACAATCAGAACAGGCTCGGAAATGTTTTTCGCCCGCACGTCGTAAGAAGGGTACCATCCGGCATTTTCCGTCAAATAGGATAGGGCAAAAGGGAAGCTTCCCCCCTGCTGCACATCTACCCGGACGAGGATTTCCCCTGCCGCCCGATGCTGCGCTCCACTCAAGGTCTGGATTTGCCGGTTCAAATCCTGTTGTACCTCCTGAAGCTCCTCAAGCGTTTCATTTCTTTCAATTTCCTTCATTTTCAATTCGGTCAATCGCTTACTGTAGAACTCCATATGTTGCTGGAGTGCGGCCGTACTGCTTTGCCCAGCGCCCATCAGTCGGCGGTTATCGTTTAAAAAAGCCATTTCGTCTTTTAAGACCGACAGGTGGGTTTGCTCTAACGTGATTCGCTCCGTTAATGCGTCCATTTGGCTTTCCAGGCGGATCAATTCCGGAGATTTCTCCAATTCATCCATAAAGTTTTCCTGTAGATTGACCGACAAGACCGTCAATGCTCCCTGACTCTGCACCTGAATGCTTTGCGCGACAATGTAAGGCGAAAGCCCGGTAAAACGCAGGGTCGTCTCTCCCGGGGACAATGCCACAGTTTCCTGACTGAAAACCTGTGCTCCCTGTGGAAATACGGTCACTTCCCGAACCGTCGTCTTTACTTCTTTTGTCTCCACTGCTTGATTTCGTGTCTGCCCCAACTGCTGAGATTGGCCTAATGCAGGAAAATTCAGGGACAGTAGACCTCCCAGTAAACTGAGAAAGCATACGCGGCTAAGGATTTTTGATTTCATCATGCTACTGCGTGTATAGTGCCTGTCGTCGGATTTAAAACTCCGGCGACTTAGCGATTGTTTAATATTTCGAAGAGCAGCTCCGGCTCATCCGTCGTGATAAATTCTACGTCTTGATCCAAGAGGTGATTCATCTCAGATTCCGTATTGACCGTCCAGGCATTGATAATGAGTCCCAGGGCCTTAGCTTCAGCGATCCACTCAGGATGATTTCTATATACCCGGAAATTATAATCCAGCCCATAAAAGCCATCGGCCTTGGCCTGAGCAGGGGCTACATCGCCATTCAAGTAGGAGACCTTTGCCTCCGGGTCTAATGCGATGATTTTTTTCGCCCCCTCATAGCTGAACAAAATATATTCCACCCATTCGTCTGCCTGCAGGGATTTAACCAAATCTACGGCTAATTGTGCAGATTCCAAGGTGCGTTCCAGACCTAGGCGTGATGTTTTCAGTTCGAAAATGAGCTTAGTTCCTTTTTGTTTCATGCCTGCCCGAAGGTACTCTTCGGCGGTGGGAATGGATTCTCCATTCGGGTGTTTGATCTTTAAAAGTTCCTCATAGGTACTAGTAGCGATGTCTATGCCATAAAAATCGGCATCATGGTTCACCACCAAGACATCGTCTTTGGTGAGGTGGACGTCAAATTCTGTCGCCGTGCAGCCCAGATCAATCGCCCTTTGCAATGAAGCCAGACTGTTTTGGGGCAATTCGTCCTTTTTCCAGGCTCCCCGATGGGCGATTACCGGATTGTTCAGAAAAGATGCTTCCGAATGTACGATGATCGCGTTGGCCACCCGGCGCTCGCCTTCGTGATCAAATTTTTGATTGTCGCTCGGGTGATTCACGATCCCATTCTCCCCCACTCCTTCGATGTATAGCGCGGTGGAACCACCTCCATCCAGGTTTAATGCCTGCTCGGCGCCCAAAACCTTCAGGAAAAAGGCCAATTCATGAATACTCATCCCCTGAGCTTGAGCATTTCTTCCATCGACGGTCATCAGAATCATTTTATGGTTCGGCAAAACAGCGACTGCCGAACGGGGATGTCTGTTGTTATTAAAGGCATTGTCTTGGATGTTAAAATAATCACCGTCCAATAACATCACCGGGCCGCTGACCAAGATGTTATCGGCTTCTATCTTTTTGTCCCAATCGATAAGTTCGTTGTTTCCAGCGATGATGCGGGCCTGCTGCTGGTTTTCTGCATTTTCCAGAATGATCGCTCCGCCTGCCCGCTCGTTTCTTTTTCCATTGGCCAACAAGAGGGTAGTTTCGTTGATCTCCTCGCCGTCGATCTTCAATAAGGTGACCGAACCGCCGGTTTTAGTGTTAAAAAATGTGGCATTGATCCCGGCGACACCGCCTGCTTCCTGAACAAATTCACTGGTGCGGCGAAATCCGGTCGGAACGCCGGTATAGGCCACACTCAAGCCCGGCTGTTTGAGGTCGATTTCCAAATAATTGACTTCTTGGTTAGATTGAAAAAGGCCTTCGAAATGTGCCTGTTTCCAGATCAGTCCCGGCCGAACGGAGGTTTCCTTCCAGTTGGCTTCTAAAATCATCAGAGAATCAGCCGCGCTTTGAGCAAATAGAAAGACGGGGGCCAGCAGTAAAAAGGCTAAAAATAGAAAGTGCGAAGACAGTCGTTTCATTTTATTTAAGGGTTTGATTATATTTTTTGTGTGCTTCCAGGCTTCCATGCCATTCTTTGTAAAATTGATCCAAGTATTGCTCCATAAAAGCATGGCGCTCCTCTGCGATTTTTCGGGCAGCTGCGGTGTTCATCCGGTCTTTTAGCAGCAGTAGCTTTTCATAGAAATGATTGATGGTGGGGGCTTGGCTGTTTTTGTAATTTTCTCGACTCTGATCGGGCACCGGTGGGATTTCTGGATCGTAGAGCAATCTGTTTTTATACCCTCCGTAATGAAATGCCCGCGCGAT
>DASRQK010000009.1:0-6040 GCA_035645875.1 Sphingobacteriaceae bacterium
GGACAATAGGCGACCATTCATTTGGGATAGATCGTAGACTTGCTCTCCTGAGGCCGTTCTAAAATTGGCTGTTTGGATTTGGTGCAATTCCGCTGCATAACGTTCCGGTAAATCGGTCCGCAACCTGAGTTGTTTACTGCTTCCAACCGTGGCAATGGCTTGTCCGGCCGAAACATAACTACCCTCAACGACTAAAATATTTTGGACGTAACCTGCGATCTGGCTGCTAACAGCCACTCCTCGATCAGAAGTTTGACCCGAAACCGTCTGACTGGCGAGCCGTGCGGTCTCGTATTGATTCCGGATTTGGTTAAACTCGGCCATTGAGATTAAAGAATCCCGCATCAATTGCTGAGCACGTTCGAACTCCGCCTCAGCTCGGGATAGTTCGAGTTGGATCCGACTGATTTGATCCCCGTCTGCTAGGTTTTTATCCGATACATACGCGATGACTTCCCCCTGGCGTAAAGGCGCTCCTTGGGTCAATTCTTTTTTAGCAAATGTCAATATTCCGCTGCTGCTGGCGGTAATTACCCGCTCTTGTCCGGTAGGAGCCTCTAAACGACCCGCACTTTTGATGATTTGATGGAAAGGACCGACCGCAATTTTCTGCACAGCTAAGCCGAGGCGTTTGAATTGCTGTTGAGAAAGTTCCACTTGCCCATCCTCCAGATCATGGTGATCATGCTCGTGCTTGTGCTCGTGGTCATGCTCATGCTCGTGATCATGGTCATCATGGTTATGGTCATCATGGTTGTGGTCATGGTCGTGGTGGTCATGATCGTGATCATGATCGTGGTCATCATGGTTATGGTCATGGTCATGGTCGTGGTGCTCGTGATCATGGTGATCATGCTCGTGATCATGGTGCTCGTGATGGTCATGCGAATGCGTGGCTTGATCCTGATCTCCGGATTGACAGGAAATCAAAAAACAGGAGTAGATTAGCACTCCCCCAAAGAAAGTTTTCATGTTGGTGATTTAATAATCAGTACTTGTAAAATCTAAAAAATCGAAAAAACCTATGGATGTTTAGGCCTTTGCCGGAGGACCGCGCATGCGATCAGGTTCTACATAGAGATTATAGTAGTTTATGGGGATATCTTTGAATACAAGGCTTTCCTGATCAGTCCATTGCTCCAAAGAAAATGGCGCGTCTGATCCGATAAAAGGATGTATATCTAATCCTCCTGGATCCACTTGTAAACTTCCTTTTTGCTGGTTATCGGGTAAATAAACGTTTTTAAGCGTTTCGCATTCACCGCCATGTTCCGTATCAGGGGTGGTCGAAGCGGGTGGATGCTCATGATGCTCGTGTGGGCAGGCTTTGTGGTTTAAAAAGGCCGTATGTTCTCCGTGATGATGGTGAGGCACAAAAGCATGCGCCAGTAGGGCCAAATAGGCCGCCACTAAAACGAAAAACATCATCTTACGTGATAATCGCCTTTTCATATGGAGTAAAGATAAGATTATTTGTCCAATAATGAAGAAATACTTGTATCTTTGATTCAATTCTGAAGGCTTCTCGTAGCCTGAAATGAAATCAACTTCGTGCAAATAATTAAGTGTACATATATAAAAAAGAACATTTTATTCAATGGAAAAGAAAAAACTGACATCGGTTTCTGGTCGTCCGATTGCGGAGAACCAGAACGTTAAAACTGCTGGTTACCGTGGACCCATGCTATTGGAAGATTTTTGGTTCCTGGAAAAACTGGCTCACTTTGATCGTGAAGTAATTCCTGAAAGAAGAATGCATGCCAAAGGTTCTGGAGCGTTTGGCACATTTACCGTCACAAACGATATCACCAAATACACCAAGGCTAAACTTTTTTCAGAAATCGGAAAGAAAACAGATCTTTTTGTGCGTTTTTCAACGGTAGCCGGAGAGCGTGGAGCAGCAGATGCAGAACGTGATATCCGTGGTTTCGCTGTTAAATTATATACCGAGGAAGGTAACTGGGATTTGGTAGGGAATAATACGCCTGTGTTTTTCTTCAAAGACCCGTACAAATTTCCTGATTTAAACAAAGCGGTAAAACGTGATCCGAAAACGAACTTACGCAGTGCGAATCATAACTGGGATTTCTGGACATTACTGCCTGAATCTTTGCACCAGGTGACCATCGTGATGAGCGACCGTGGTATTCCAAAATCCTATCGTCATATGCACGGGTTTGGAAGTCATACGTACAGCTTGATCAATGCCAATAACGAACGTTTTTGGGTGAAGTACCACTGGCGCTGCCAACAGGGAATCGAAAACCTGACAAATGAAGAAGCTGCAGCGTTGATTGGAAGAGATCGTGAAAGTCATCAGCGCGATTTGTTCGAAGCCATAGAAAAAGGTGATTTCCCGAAATGGAAATTGATGGTGCAGATCATGCCGGAAGAAGAAGCTTGGAACTATCGTTTTGATCCATTTGATCTCACGAAGGTTTGGCCTAAGGGAGATTATCCATTGATCGAAGTAGGGGAGATGGAATTGAACCGTAACCCGGAAAACTACTTTGCAGATGTGGAGCAGGCAGCCTTTAACCCGGCGAACGTCGTTCCGGGTATGGGTTATTCACCAGACCGGATGTTGCAGGGACGTCTGTTCTCTTACGGGGATGCACAGCGTTATCGTTTGGGAGTGAACCATTATCAGATCCCGGTGAACCAGCCCAGATGTCCGTTTAACAATTACCACAGAGACGGTGCGATGCGTGTAGATGGAAACGAAGGATCGACGATCCATTACGAACCCAATAGCTACAGCCAATGGACAGAATCCAAGGAGCATGCAGAACCTATCAATACACCATTGGGAGATGGTGGTTTGGGCGGACATTACGATCACCGCGTGGATGAGGATTATTATACACAACCCGGTAATTTATTCCGCTTAATGACTCCTGAGAAGCAACAGGTACTCTTTTCGAATACCGCTGCAGAAGTAGGAGGAGCTGAGAAGTTTATCCAAGAGCGTCATGCATTGAATTGCTACCGAGCTGATCCAGCATATGGACAGGGCGTCGCAGATGCCTTGGGATTGGATATGGATGCAATTGTAAAGAACAGTCAATAAGCTGATTTGAACGAATGGCCCTGCTGGGCTGTTTTAGAAGGGAAGTTTAGGTTTCATGTGTTCGGATTGTAATATTCCGTATATCATGCCCTGATCTTCCCTTTTTTGCGTACTTTTGCGCACAAATTTTATAAGTGAATCGGATTGCGATACGAGAAGTGTCGTTGTTATATATGGGAATCGAAGGAATAAAGAAGCGCTACGCAAACATTACCGCCATTGGTGGATACTTACCAGATCATAGACGTACCAATGCTGATTTGGAAAAAATCACAGAAACTTCAGACGAATGGATCGTTCAACGTACCGGTATACGTGAACGACGGATTTTGGAAGATGGTTTAGGTACATCGGACATGATTGTCAAGGCTGTAGAGGATATGTTGCGGCATTATCCCAAAGACATTCAGTCGGTGGATGCCTTATTGGTCGCGACTTCGACTCCGGATATGATGATGCCCTCCACGGCTAATATTTTAGCTGAAAAACTGCAATTGGAGCAGGTAACGGCCTTTGATGTGAACGCAGCATGCTCTGGTTTTCTACATGTATTAGATATTGGTGCGGCCTTCATTGAAAGTGGCCGACATAAAAATGTATTGGTCATCGGTGCCGATAAGATCAGTTCCTATGTGGATATTAACGACCGAAGCACCAATATTCTTTTCGGAGATGGTGCCGGCGTGGTGTGGTTGGAGCCTTCTGAAGAAGAAGGAATCATCGATAGTTTGCTTTTGGGGAATGGCAAAGGAACAGCGTTTTTGAATATTGAGGGTGGTGGATCCTTGTTCCCATTCACGGAAGAATTATTGCACAGTAATAAAAGGCATATCAAGCAAAACGGTAAGGTCGTTTTTAAGGAAGCGATCCGATCCATGAGCGAGGCCTGTAGGGATATTTTGAAGAAGCACGCATTCAAGATCAAAGACGTGGATTGGTTGGTTCCACATCAAGCTAATCAACGCATTATCGATGCAGTGGGGAATGAATTGAAAATCGATCCAATGAAGACGCTGGTCAATATTGCCTATTACGGAAACACCATTGCTGCGACCATTCCGCTTTGCATATGGGAGCACAGAGATAAATTGAAAAAGGGTGACCTGATGATGCTCACTGCCTTCGGTGCAGGATTTTCCTGGGGTGCGAGCTTATTACGTTGGAGTTTGAGTACGTAGACTTTTTGAAATTTTCCTGAAATTTCGATTTAATTTCTTATCTTTATAGTTCACTTTAAAAATGAGCTATGGAGCCATCACTTACACCTATTCTTATTATTGTTGGGGGGATTGTCGCCCTCTTTATTCTTCTTTACATTTTGCCAGTTAATCTGTGGTTTACGGCCCAATTATCGGGTGTCCGGATTAATTTATTGAACCTAGTGCTGATGCGCCTCAGAAAGGTGTCGCCCGGTTTGGTGACCAATGCGATGATCACTTCTTCCAAGGCTGGCCTGAACATAACATCCAACGATATAGAAACCCATTACTTAGCTGGTGGGAATGTGAACAATGTCATAAAGGCATTGATTTCGGCTGACAAGGCGAATATTCCGCTTGATTTTAAATTAGCGACCGCGATCGATCTGGCTGGTCGGGATGTTTTTGATGCGGTACAGTTATCCGTGAATCCCCGGGTGATTAATACACCGCCTGTCGCCGCGGTAGCGAAAGACGGTATCCAGCTCATTGCGAAAGCGCGTGTGACGGTACGCGCGAATATTCACCAGTTGGTCGGGGGAGCTGGAGAAGAAACCATTTTAGCTCGTGTGGGGGAAGGTATTGTTTCTACGATTGGATCTTCGGAAAATCATAAAGAAGTATTGGAGAAACCCGACCGAATTTCCAAATCGGTTCTGGCCAAAGGTTTGGATAGTGGTACTGCGTTCGAGATTCTTTCCATTGATATTTCAGATATGGATATTGGAGAAAATATAGGTGCCAAGCTACAAACTGATCAAGCCGAGGCGGATCTGAAAGTAGCGAATGCCCGTGCGGAAGAACGTCGCGCGATGGCGGTAGCTAATGAGCAAGAAATGCGCGCGAAAGCCCAAGAGGCTCGAGCGAAAGTGATCGAGGCGGAATCTCAAGTGCCTTTAGCAATGGCTGAAGCGTTCAAAAGCGGGAATTTGGGTGTGATGGATTATTATAAGTTCCAAAATATTCAAGCAGACACAGAAATGCGTGGATCCATAGCCAAACCGGGAAGTGGCACCAGCGGCGGTTCGAGCGGAAATACGAAGCGGTAATCGCTGAATCCGGCAGGCTTGGGTTATTTAAAAACCTAAGAAATTGAAACGGTCAGTTTACTTGTTGATATATACCCTGAATGCTACTTTTGCATTTGCAACGGAGGATATCAACCGCTTGCGTCATGAATTATCAGAAACTGCTCCAGACACCTTGAGGGTGTGGCAGTTTCGTGATCTGGCCTACTATTACCAATCGGTAAATCCAGATTCGGCGATTTATTTTGCCCAACGTGGAGCGGAGCTCGCTCAACAAATCGAATTTAAGGACGGAGAGATCTGGTGTTTATATCAAAAAGCACTGGCACTGGAATCTAAGCACCACTTAGATTCAGCATTCTTTACTTACCAGATTGCGCTGCAAATGGCGGAAGATTCGGGAGAAACCCTAAGCCAAGCCAAATTATTGAATGCGATCGGGGTATTCCATTATTTTTCAGGTGATTTCTATGACGCCGTTCATTTTTATCACAAAGGATATGACTTGGCCGATTCCTTGGGCTATTTGGAAGGCAAATCGTATGCGCTCAACAATTTAGCAATCATTTATCGACAGCAACGAAGGTATAAAGAAGCACTGGAATTGTATGATAAATCGATCCTTATAAAAGAAATCGAAGGTGATACAGCAGGCATTATCACTGGGCTTTATAATAAAGGATTGGCTTATTCCTTCTTATCGCGTTATCCGGAAAGTATGGAGTCTTTTTTGCAGGCTGAAT
>DASRQK010000010.1:0-3898 GCA_035645875.1 Sphingobacteriaceae bacterium
CCCAACTCTTCCTGCTTGAGGTCCAATTCATCGATCATGCGCTGGAAACTGAGCGCCACCTCTATGGCATTCAAATTTTCCCGCTGTATGTTTTCGATCAATGCCATCTCCAGCATTTGCTGATCATTTGCCGTGCGCACGTAGGTCGGAATGGTTTTTAAATTGGCCAATTTGGAAGCCCTCAATCGGCGCTCACCACTGATCAATTGGTAATGACCCGAATTATCCTGCCGCACCGTAATGGGCTGAATCAAACCTTGTAAACGGATGGATTCCGCCAATTCTTCTAAGGCCTGCTGATCAAAATCTGTACGCGGTTGGAAGGGATTGATCGCGATCCGGTCTATGGCGATTTCATAAATTCCACCGGGGGTGTTACCCGAGCTGCCGGGAGAGTTGGAAGCCTCTTTTTTAACTTCTTCTTTTCTCGACTGCGCTGGGCGGTTCATGACTTCATCTGAATCATCCAGCAAAGCACTTAATCCTTTCCCTAATCCTATTTTTCTTTGTTGTGCTGCCATAATTAACCGACTGCCTCCTCTTTCTCCAAATTGATCAAACCGTTTTTATGCAAAACTTCACGGGCGAGGTTCAAGTAATTAATCGCTCCTCGACTGTTGGCGTCGTGCATAATGACTGAAACCCCAAAACTTGGCGCTTCACTTAAGCGTGTATTTCTCTGTATAATCGTTTCAAAAACTAACGTTCCAAAATGTGAACGCACTTCTTCCACCACCTGATTGGAAAGGCGAAGTCGGGCGTCATACATGGTGAGCAGAATTCCCTCAATCTCTAAGGTGGTATTTAACCTGTTTTGAACAATTTTAATGGTGTTCAATAACTTACCCAAACCTTCCAAAGCAAAATACTCACATTGGACCGGGATGATGACGGAATTGGCGGCGGTCAACGCATTGATCGTAATCAATCCCAAAGAAGGCGAACAATCAATGATGATGAAATCATATTCCGCTTTTACCTGACTGAGAACCTGGTTCATTTTGTACTCGCGTTCAGCTAAATTGATCATTTCGATCTCTGCGCCTACTAAATCGATATGCGCCGGTAATAAATCCAGATTCGGAGTTTCTGTAGCCTGAATCGCTTCTTCCGCGGTCAATCCATTAACGATACACTCATATATGCTATTCTTAACGGTTCGCGGATCGAATCCCAGACCGGAAGTTGAATTAGCTTGTGGGTCAGCGTCTACCAATAAGGTACGGTATTCCAGCACGGCCAAACTGGCAGCCAGATTGATCGATGTGGTGGTTTTACCGACACCGCCTTTCTGATTGGCTATTGCAATGATTTTGCCCATTTCCTTGATTTCTTTTTTGTTATATTTGTATTTCTGAGTGCTCCGGAGAATTCACCATCCGAGCGCTAAGATACAAATTTAGTATTAAAACGGTTCATGATCACGATAATTTCCGGTACCAACCGGCCCAACAGCAATAGCCTCAAGCTGGCTGCGTATTACCGCAAACGCTTTGCCGAAAAAGGCGCGGCTGCACAAATTCTTTCGCTTACGGACTTGCCATCGGATTTCATTACAGCGGATATGTTCGGACAGCGGAGTCCCGCGTTCGCTCCTTTCCAGGAAATGGTGACGCAGACTGAGAAGTTTGTCTTTATCATTCCTGAGTACAATGGGAGCTTTCCCGGTGTGCTCAAAACCTTCGTGGATGCCTGTAAATTCCCCGATAGTTTTTATAAAAAGAAGGCGGCTTTAGTCGGGCATTCCACCGGTAAATACGGAAATATCCGAGGCGTAGAGCACTTCACAGGAGTGTGTAATTACATCAGATTACATGTATTGCCCCTGAAAATTCATATTCCCCATATCGTTCAGGAATTGGATAAAGCGGGGCAGATTTTTCAGGCGGATACCCTGAGGTTTACCGATGAGCAAATCACGGAATTCATCCAATTTTAATTAAAAAAAGTGGGCTTCCTTCAGTCTATTGAGTAGAGATCATTCCCTATTTATTAAAATTGGTCATGGTCAATTCCACCCCGATGTGGATGAAACTCTCTACGATTTGGCAGGATGTGTCGATCAAGGCAGGTAATTCCGGGAGTTCATCTTCATCAAAACCGCTCAATACATAATCTGCTTGGCGTCCGCGCGGGAAATTGTCCCCAATGCCAAAACGAAGCCGAGGATAGGCCTGTCCCCCGCAAAGCGATTCGATGCTTTTTAATCCATTGTGTCCGGCACTGCTGCCTTTCGGTTTTAATCGGATCTTTCCGAATGGAAGTGCCAAATCATCCACAATGACCAAAACCCGAGCGAGTGGCACGCGCAATTCATGCATCCAATAGTTGACTGCTTTGCCGCTCAGGTTCATGTAGGTGGTCGGTTTGATGACAGCCACTTGTTTCCCCCGCTGCTTGAACTCGGCGAAATAGGCATGCCTCATGGTGGAAAAACTCCCCTCCGCTCTTTTTACAAGTTCGTCAGCGACCATAAACCCTATATTGTGTCTATTGTCTTCGTATTCTCGGCCTATATTTCCGAGGCCAACTATCAGGTACTTCATGATGATCGAAAGTAAACATTTTTCGGTCTTTAAACAAAAAAAGCACCCTCAATGAAGGTGCTTTCTGTCCATTTGGACCAATTAGTATTCTTAGTCTTCTGTTCCGGCTTTGGCGTCCTGCTCGGCTTGACGCAAGGCACGTGACATAACCACTGAAACGATGGTGTCATCTGAGTTGTTCAAAACCTTCGCGTTTTCGATTTTCACTTCCTCAACACGGACTGATTTCCCAACCTCTAAGGGCTCCAAGCTCACCTCAATATACTGTGGCATGTTGGCAGGAAGCGCTTTGACACGCAGTTTGCGCAATTTTTGAATTAATTTACCCCCCATTTTCACACCTGGTGAAGTTCCGGTTAGTTTAACAGGTACCTGCATGGCTACTTCCTTGTCGTCAGACAGTTCTAAAAAGTCAATGTGACGCACCAAGTCGGTTAATGGATGGAATTGGATGTCCTGAATGATGGCTTTGTGTTTGTTACCGTCAATATCCAGTTCGATGAAATGAACATCTGCCGTATAGATAGCAGGTTTCAAATCAGCTGCGGACACGGAGAAGTGGTATTGTTCAGCACCACCGTAAAGCACTGCGGGCACCTGGCCTTCATAACGCAGCTCCTTCGCGTCTCTTTTCCCTACGTTCTTACGTGAAGAACCGCTAATAGCAATTGATTTCATGTTGTTATATTAAATAATTAGGGCGCAAAGATAAGGAATTTTTATCAATTCTCTTTGCTGGGGCCAATTTTATTTTATGTCAAATAATCCACTGATGGATCCGTGTTCGTTCACGTATTTAATCGCTGTGGCGAATAAGTCAGCGGTGGATAATACCTTGATTTTTTTACTTTGATGCTTCAAAGGAATGGTGTCGGTCACGATCAATTCCGTCAACGCAGATTTTTCGATGGTCTCGTAGGCATTGCCTGAGAGAACCGGGTGCGTACATACGGCACGAACGGAATTGGCCCCTTTTTCCATGATCAATGAAGCTGCCTTCGATAATGTTCCTGCCGTGTCGCAGATGTCGTCGATCAATACAATGTCCTGACCAGTGACATCTCCAATGATGGACATGGATTCGATTTCATTGGCCCGCTTTCTCTGCTTATCGCAAATCACGACCTCCGCATTGAAGTATTTGGCGAAAGTTCTGGCGCGGTATGAGCCACCCATGTCTGGAGAGGCTATCGTCAGATTAGGCAGGTTCAATGATTTAATATGCGGCACAAAAATGATCGAAGCATCCAAGTGGTCTACAGGTATGTCGAAAAATGCCTGAATCTGTGCTGCATGCAAGTCCATCGTCATGATGCGATGTGCACCAGCTGCGCTAATCAAATTAGCGATCA
>DASRQK010000011.1:0-3183 GCA_035645875.1 Sphingobacteriaceae bacterium
TTTCACCAAATATTTCATCGATCAGCTTGCCTTTACCCATTTTTTCGTCGGTTGGTATACCCAATTGTTGACAAACGTCACGCAATTCTGGCTCCTCCATTTCACTGATATCGATGCCGGTATGTTCCTTGATGGCCTCAAAGATCGGCACGCGCGGGTAAGGTGCAGCGAATTCGATTTCCTGATTACCGACCTTCACTTTCGAACTGCCATTCGTGTCTATGGCGACCTTTTCCAACAATTGTTCCGTGGTATCCATCATCCAATGGTAGTCCTTATAGGCTACATAGAACTCCAAAATCGTGAATTCAGGATTATGTGTGCGATCCATTCCTTCATTTCGGAAGTTTCGGCTAAATTCATACACCCAATCGAAGCCCCCAACGATTAAACGTTTCAGATAAAGCTCGTTGGCGACCCGAAGGTATAAAGGGATATCCAGGGCATTATGGTGGGTTACAAAAGGCCGGGCAGCGGCGCCACCTGGAATACTCTGCAAAACTGGCGTGTCCACTTCCAAGGCTCCCCGCTCGTTCAGAAACGCTCTGATGGACGTGCGGATTTTGGAAATTTTCACAAAAGTATCTTTCACCTCCGGATTGACCACCAAATCTACATAACGCTGCCTATAGCGAAATTCAGGATCAGTCACCGCATCGAAGGTTTTCCCATCAGCAGATTTGACGACGGGAAGCGGTTTGAGGCTTTTCGCTAAAACGGTGAGGCTTTGTGCATGCACAGAGATTTCACCCGTCTGCGTGGTAAATACGAAACCGGTAATCCCTACAAAGTCTCCGATATCCAATAATTTTTTGAACACCGTATTATATAAGGTCTTATCTTCTCCGGGACAAAGATCATCTCGCTTCACATAAACCTGGATCTTGCCTGAGGAATCTTGTAACTCAAAGAAGGAGGCATTGCCCATGATTCTCCGACTCATGATCCGGCCTGCCATCACTATATTCTTATAGTTGATCTTATCCTGTTCATAATGGGCTAAGATGTCTTGAGCAAAGGCGTTCACTTCAAATTCAGCGGCTGGATAGGGATCAATGCCCAGATCGATTAAGGTTTGAAGGGATTGGCGACGAAATTGTTCCTGTTCGGATAATGCACTATTCATTTTTATGTTGATTTTTGTACAAAAATAGCATAATTTTTTTCAATGCAGGTGTAGCGTTTTGTGAAGGTGCATCGTCTTATGAATAGAATCAGTGAATGAAGGTTGAAAAATGAATAAACAAGAGGTATAGTCTTTGCGACGCAATCAGTGAATTGAATGATTTTTGAATTTATTGTAGCGTGAAGCGACGCATCGGACAGTTAAAAAATGATTCCACACTGACATTGGAGCATGCAGTGAAGTGCATGCTTATGCCCGAAAATAAACAACGGGATCGCGCTGCAGAATGGCTGTATAAACGCTATTTCGGCTATTTGATGGCGATTTCTCTCCGTTATGTGCGGCATCGCGAGGATGCGGAAGAAGTGGTGAATGAAAGCTTTCTCAAGGTGTTCACGCATTTGTCGGCATTTCAGGGGAAAGGAACGGTCGAGCAGTATGAGCAGTTATTCAAAGGTTGGATGGCCCGTATTTGTGTAAATGCCGCGATAGATTACCTCCGCCGAGAGAAAAACTTCGCCTCGATAGACGATGAAGACTTTTCCGAATTAAAGATGCCTAAAGCGGAAGAATCGGGAGATTTGCACGTGCAGGATATTTACAAGTTATTGACTCGACTGCCTCAGGCACAACGCATGATCTTTAATTTATTTGAAGTGGAAGGCTATTCACATGAAGAAATTTCAGTGCTTTTAAACATTCCGGAAGGCACCTGCAGGACGTATTTGATGCGCGCGAAGCAAAAATTGCGGACCTGGTACCTGGAAGATTTCAGGATGGTAGAAAGCCCGAATAATAATATAATAGAATAACACCCTGAAATGTATTTTAACTTACATGGACGAAAAAGAAAAAAATAAAGCATGGTTCGATCAATTATCCGATCGATTACGGGAGCATGAGGAGCCTTATGTAGCGGGTTCATGGGAACAATTCCGTTCTCAACATCCGCAGGTACTTCAGCCGAAACGGGGCCGTCTGATCCGTATGTGGATTCGATACGGAGCAGCTGGATTTGCGGCCGCTGCCTTGGTATTGGCGGGTCTAATCTTCCTTTGGCCTGACAGTACACAACCTTTAGTAGAAGTGGCGGTGAATGAGGAAGCTCCCCCGTTGGAAATGCCGATCGCTGAAAATCCGATCGCTGAAAATTCAGTCGCGAAAACGCCGACGGGCCAAAAACCAATCGAACAGTACGCCATTGACCAAAAACCAATCGAACCGGAGCATGATGTGAATATCTCTGCCGATCAAAAGCCAAGGATTAATAAACAAGGTGATTTAGCTTTAGCACACTTAGTTTCCGACCTCACATTAGCTGAACAGATTCGTGCTGACTTGCGCGTAGCAGATCGAGCCGTGCCGACGGAAATCGCTCCGAAAATCGCTCCAAAAATCGCTTCTGAAGAGGCACAACCTTGGATCACCGGCGAGCGGTTAGCGGCTTTGAATGGATTGCCAGAAGAAAATCGAATGGAAGCACGCGCTTCAGATCAGTCCACACGTTGGAATATGGGGCTGGTTTTGGCACCTAATATGACCACAGAACAGATTAATTTAGGAGGGGGGATCGCAGTGGCCTATCGACTGAACGATAAATTATCCCTTCAAACCGGTGTTTCATTGGGTCAATATGGAGTCAATACCCAGAGTTTTATTCCAAGCACGCATGCCGCAGGTCCTTCTGCTCCGATGGATAGTCCGAAGGCTCCACCTGGTGGGGATCACTTATCATCGGGAACGGCAGGATCTACTGAATTCGAATCCCTCACCCCGGCCTATCATACGCGCTACTTAAACAGTCAAACCAGTCAGCTTATCGGAATGGACATCCCGATCGAGCTTAAATATGAGGTGTCTCAGCGTTTTTATACGGCCGTTGGTCTATCCGTTTTTGGAGTCTTAGAAGAGAACCGCACCAATCACTTCGTCGATCGAATTAATGAACCTTTAAAGGTGGAAGGAGCTCAAAATTCGTACTCCGTGCGTACCTTATACGTCGATGAGCGTGCCAGCAGACATCCCATGGATGGGCAAACCTATACGGGTTTTTTGAA
>DASRQK010000012.1:0-6151 GCA_035645875.1 Sphingobacteriaceae bacterium
CAAAGTCCTATTCGACGATTTTCACGACGGTGGCGACTTCGGATGACATCAAGAATGTGTTCAACTGGGTGCAGGAAAATAAATACTTGCAGTTTAAAGCGGCGACGATCGATAAGCATTATCGCAAACTGGAGAACAAAGACATCAGCAAGGAAGATCTTTTCATGGGTTTATGCGCCTCGGTATTGCTGGAGTCGTTTTTGTTTTACAGCGGATTCTTTATTCCGCTATGGCTTTGTGGCCAGGGCCAAATGGTAGCCAGTGCAGACATCATTAAAAAGATCGTAGCGGATGAGTCTATCCACGGAATTTTTGTGGGCTTGTTGGCTCAGGAAGTGTATCAAAAGCTGCCTAATCCAGCGGCTACCAAAGAGAAATTCCTCACTTTATTAAACGATTTGTACGAAAATGAGCTGAAGTATACCGAAGACGTGTATACCGAAGTGGGATTGACTGCGGATGTGAAAGAATATGTTCGGTATAATGCGAATAAAGCGCTCATGAACTTAGGCTTTGAACCGATTTTCGAGGTGAAAAACGTGAATCCGATCGTTTTGAATGGCTTGAACGTAGAGACTACACAGCATGACTTTTTCTCGAAAAAGTCCACTAACTACGAGAAATCCATGGAGATCGTGCATCTGAAAGATGACGATTTCTTGATGGACACCAGCGTGGCGGTGTGAGGCGCGGGCGGCGTGCGTGCGCCGTGCGGGCGGCGTGAGCCGCTCGCGCAAAAGGGTCGCGCGCCGAGACCAATCGATGATGTGACCAATCGATATCGATTAGTATAGTGAATCGTCAAAAAGCCTATTGCACAAATGTCCGGACATTTGTGCAATAGGCTTTTTAGCGTTTAAGACAGTAGTCGGAAATTTCGACGGAGGCGCCCCACTCCCCTGCCGTTCCACGGGCCTGGGGATTACTTCATTTCCAAAAGCCGCTGGATCAATTCGAATTGACCCTGCCAAACATCTTGTTGGCTCCCAATCCAGGCCGAAAGGGCCTCGTTATAATCACTCAGAAGCACCCTACCAGCGACAAAAGCGGCCTCCCGCTCTTCCCGCAGTTCGGCAGCCAAAACCTCGATGCGCTCCAGGCTAATCAATTTCGAACGCGCGGCCGTAATTCGGGCTTTCGCCTGGGCCTCCTGTACCGATTCCGACAATTCCTCCTGCTGGATCTGACGGGCATGCCATTCGGCTGTATAGGATAATTTTCTCAAGGTAGGACCAGCCGTAAAAATGGAAGACAGGGGCCAGCGCAAAGCCAGATTCAGAAAACTATTCCCGAACCATTGATCCCGCTGGCCGAGACGAAGGTTATTGCTAAAGTACTGTTCGCCGAGGTAACCATTAAGCGCCAGCGAAGGCCATAACTGTCGGCGCACGGCTGCTTGCTGGATGGCATTGATCTGTTGGTCCAATGCCAGGCTTTGAAGGGTGAAATTCACCTGATCACGGGGTTCCAAATAAGAAACGATTCCCGCAATATCCGTACTTAACGACTGACTTCCCGTCAAATCCACATACAACCGCAGCTCTTGGTCCGCATCCAGCAGTACCGCCCAGGCTTCATGCAGCTGAATGCGCTTGCGTTCAAATTCCTGTTGCGCCGTCACATACTCCCCTAAGGGCAAGCGACCTGCTTCAAAACGCTCCCGGCTTAAATCCAGGATTTCTGCATAAGCAGCCGAATCCTGTAGCGCCAATTCGTATTGTTCCGTAGCCAGCACCACCGAAGCATAAGCCAATGTCGCATCGCGGGTCCAATCTTGAGCGACCTGCATTTTTTGCACCTCGGCTTTCGATACATGGAGTTTTTGTTCGGCCTCCAAAGCCCTCCGCTTGGGATCAAAAAGCTGCCACTCCAGTTGGATTCCGGCCTTAGAAGACCACTTCGTGGCGAACTTCAGCGGAATTATCGCTCCTTCAGGCGCCGTGGGGTCAAAAGCGATCGCGGGAACCGGTGTGGAGGGAATGATCAGGTTCCGCTGTAGGTTCGCATCCACATAAAAAACCGGAACCCGATCGGTCCGCAGCTCCCGATAACTTTCGCGTGCGATGCGCAGCTGCAGTTCCTCCTGTTGGAAGGCTGCACTCTGATCCAACTGCTCATACAACTGAGCGATGCTCAAGCCCTGACCTTGGACCGATGAAATCGGAGCAAAGCAGCAGAAGATGAGCATTGATCCAAAAATGAGTGTCAAAAAAGTATGTCTCATAGCTACGATTAAAACACAGATGCGGGCTCGAGTTTGGCTATTTTCCGAACCGCAAACAATGACCCGCCGACCGAAATAAGCAGGGTGATAAACAATAAAAACAGGGCGAAAATCGGGGTGATCTCAATGACCAATCCCGCGCCCTCGACCCCAAATTTAAACCCGAAAAGTAAAAGCATGGCGATGCTATACCCGATCAACGCATATAAAAATGCCTGGGCGACGATCAAACGATTGACATAATTATTTCGACTGCCGATCGCTTTGAGCGTCCCATAATCCTTAATCCGATCCAAGGCCGATGAATACAGGGTGAGCCCGATAATAAAAAATCCGCTAATCATCGCAAACAGAACCAGCGTTCCGAAACTCATTCCCATATTCGAGGTCACTAGGATTTCCTGAACGGTGGATCGCTGCAAAGCTTCTGCGTCCCATGCTTTCAACTGGGGATACAGCGCATGAATATCAGCGATGACCTGCTTCTTGTCCGCCTCGGGATAAAGCTGGGCGATAATGATATGGACTTTGGTGGGAGAAGCATTACCCAATAGTCGGGCATTTTGCAGGCTGGTGTACATCACACTGGCGCCGAAAACCTGCGCATTCCGGGTAATCATCCCAATGCTGGCCCGTTGTCCGTTGATTTCCACAGGTTTGTTGAGTACCAAATCGGTGTTCCAAGTATTGGCACTGTAATACTCGGCCGAAACGGTCGCCGGGCGAGTTAAAGCCGTGACGTCCCCTTCCAGGATGCGCTCTGCCTTCGGGCCCATCACCAAAGCCGGAGCCTCCGCCCCCACCAAGGTCACTCCTGCTGTTTTTCCGTCCAGAAAACTCACCTGAGCCGAGGCCAGTACCACCCCATGCGTACGCTCCACATCCGGTAAACTACCTATCTGTTGGACCAGCCGCTGGTCCATGGCATTCACGGCATTGATGTTATTGCTTTGAGCCTCAATTATCCAAATTTCCTGATCCTGAACCGGTGCGTTTCCGACCAAATTCCCCATCAATCCCATCAGGTAGAATAACAAACTCAGCTGTTGACCAATCAAAAATATACTGATCACGATGGCCGTGATGATCCCGATGCTCTTCGCGCGGTCGTAACGAATAAATTTAAAGGCCAGCCCCAGCATACTTATTTCAAATGAATCTGTACATCTACCTTAGTGTTGATAACAAGGGCTTGCGTTCCATGCACCGCGATACGAAGCCGACGCACACGCCGATCTTCACCCTCATTAGCCGTCTCGTACAGGATAGATTTATCGGACAATACCGGACTGGCGTAGACCACTTCACCTCGAGCCAAGGTATCCGGCCGGCCGGTGGAAAACAGGGTCACTTTCATCCCCTCCTGCACATCTTGTGCGAATAACTCATCCACTTCCGCTTCCACATAGGTCCGGGAAGGATCCACGAGGCGGCCAAGCTCCTCGGAGACAGCCGTGATTTGACCTACCCGAACACTCAGATCGGAGACCAAACCGGCACGGGGAGCCCGAAGCTGATAATCCCCCATCTCCTCCTCGGTTCGGCGTAATTGAATGCGCTGTTCCTGCTGTGTGGCCGCCTGAGCGCGTAGGGTTTGTTCCAGCCCTTTCAGCACCTGCTGCTGTTGTTTCCAATTGGAATAATCTGCATCCACCCGCTCCCGGGTTTCGGCTTGACGGGAGAAAAGTCGCTGAGAGGTCTCATACACCTTTTCCAATTCCTCCACCCGAACCCGAGCCTTTTCCAATTCTTCACGCGTGCTTTGCTGCTCCGCCTCCAAGCCTTTGATTCTGGCTCGGATCTCTTCCAGACCGAGATCGGCCGTCCCTGATTCCAAGACCAGCAGCACCTGCCCGGCCTGCACGGTATCTCCCTCCTGCACATGCAGTTCAAGAACACGCGCCGAAATCGGACTGCTGAGCACTGCCCAATCCCCTTCAGGCATCACCTTGCCGATGGCCTGTACGACCTGTACTTCAGCTAAAATTTCCTCTTGCGTACGAGGCTCTTCCGTCTCAGATCCGCCACAGGCAGCGAATAGGCCGGAAATTACCAGCAGGAAAGCTGCATAGTCAGTTATAATCTTCTTCATTCTTTATCGTATTGGATACCATACCTTCTTCTACATAAATCACCCGGTCCGCATATTTTCTCAGCCTTAAGTCGTGCGTCACGATGAGAACCGCCTTCCCTGCCTCTGCCAAACTTTTCAACTCCTTCATTATCGCTTCAGCACTTTTCGCATCCAGGGAAGCCGTCGGCTCGTCACACAGGATCATGTTCGGATCGGTCACCAATGCACGGGCGATCGCGACCCGTTGTTTTTGTCCGCCACTTAGCTTGCGGGGCAGATTATACATGCGATCAGCGAGGCCGACCTCCTGCAGAGCAGCCTTGGCACGTGATCGGGCTTCTGCCCGTTTCACTTTTTTAAGCAGCAGAGGCTGCATCACATTTTCCAAGGCATTCAGGGGTTCGATTAAGTTAAACTGCTGAAACACAAATCCAATCTCATTCAGTCGCAGATCAGCCATCTTAGATTCACTCAGCTTGGTCACCTCTCTACCCCGATAAAACACCTCTCCCGTCGTGGGGTAAATGACACAACCCACAATCGAAAGCAAGGTCGTCTTTCCACTCCCCGAAGGCCCCATAATCAGGGTCAATTTCCCAGACTGAAAGGACAAATCCGTTTGATCCAGTGCCGTAATAATCGTATCACCCGTCTGATAGGTTTTGGATACGGCTTCTAACCGCACCATATCTTCCGACGATCCTTCGTGTTGTTTCACTGTTTGCTGAATCATATTGCAATATACTGGAAAAGTCTACTATTTTTGTACCAAGATCCATTTTAATCATATCCTATTAGCTTATTCATATGAAAATTATTGCCGTCGGTCGAAATTACAGCGAACATGCCAAAGAATTAAATAATCCCATCCCCGCACAGCCGGTGATCTTCCTCAAGCCGGATACCGCGGTGCTCAAGGATAACCGAGACTTTTACTATCCCGCTTTTTCCCAAGACATACACCACGAAATCGAAGTAGTACTGCGCATCTGCAAGGAGGGCCGGCACATCTCACCGAAATTCGCCTCCACCTATTACGATGCCATCGGTCTCGGAGTGGATTTCACCGCCCGGGATATTCAACAAAAACACAAGGAAAAAGGCCTCCCCTGGGAATTGGCCAAGGCTTTTGACGGTTCTGCTCCGGTCAGTGCATTGTTCCCTAAAGAAAATTTCGGCGATCTCAGCGACTTGGACTTTCGTCTGAAAAAAAACGGGCAAAACGTTCAGGCCGGTAACACCCGAGACCTGCTCTTCACCTTCGAGGACATCATCGTATTTGTCTCCCAATACATCACGATGAGAAAAGGAGACCTGATCTTTACTGGCACGCCCGAAGGTGTCGGGCCGGTCGCCATTGGAGACCATTTGGAAGGGTTTTTGAAGCAAGAAAAAGTATTGGATTTCCACGTAAAATAAATTGACCATGCTATTCCGTTCGATCTGTATTCTGCTCATCTGCCTTTCCGGATCTGCTCACTTGACCGCCCAGACCCGCACGCCCATCATCCAAAGTCAGACCTATCCTCAAAATTATTTCCGCAGTCCTTTAGACATCCCGCACCAGGCTTCGGGAACTTTTGGCGAACTGCGCTCTACCCATTTCCATGCAGGGGACGATTACCGCACCCAACAACGAGTGGGACTGCCGCTGTTTGCCGTGGCCGAGGGCTACATTTCCCGACTGCGGATTCAGGCAGGCGGTGGCGGACACTCCCTATACATCAATCATCCAAATGGTTATACCAGCGTATATTTACATATGGACCGCTTCGCCCCGGCGTACGAAGCACGTGTACGGGAAGAACAATACCGACAGAAAAGCTTCGTGGTCGACATCAACTTGGAGCCTG
>DASRQK010000013.1:0-3290 GCA_035645875.1 Sphingobacteriaceae bacterium
AAACCATCGCTGATATTCGCACAAGGGCTATTCCTCAGGGTGCGAATTTCTTGGACAGAACGAACATGTATCATGCGGAAGCCATGTACAATTTTAAAAATCAGATCGACCCAGAATTGATCGAGCTACTAATCGGTGGAAACTATCGGGTATATGACCTTAATTCGGAAGGCACGCTCTTCTCATTGGACCAAAATGGAAATGAATTCGATATTCACGAATACGGAGCTTATGTACAAGCTGGCCGGAATTTTAACGATATTTTCAAACTCACGGCATCCCTCCGTTACGATAAAAACGAGAACTTTGCGGGACAATTCAGTCCGCGGGTTTCGGGCGTGCTGACGCTGGCCGAGACGCATCATTTCAGGGCATCCTTTCAGCGCGGTTTCCGAATCCCAACGACGCAGAATCAATACATTGACCTGCTTACGCCACAAGCCCGCTTAGTGGGAGGCTTACCCTTGTTCCGTCAAAAATATAACATGATTAACAATCCGGTGTTTGCCTTAACCGATATTCAATCTGGAAATTTCGCTCCATACGAATTTAAAGAATGGGAGCCTGAGCGCGTAGAAACCTACGAAATCGGCTACAGAACGGTGATCGATCGGCGACTTTCCGTGGACGCATTTTATTATTACAATCGTTTCCTGACCTTCGAAGGCTCTACGGTATTGGTCCAAAAATTAGATCCAAATGGACCAATGGCTGACTTAGGCGACCCGACCAAACGTGCTGTATACAGTATGCCGATGAATGCGCCTCAAATTTTGAAGAATTCAGGCTGGGGAATAGGTTTGGATTATTACATGGGCGCAGGTTACACGCTATCGGGTAACGTGACCCAGAATGTTTTGCTAAATGATGATCAATTACGTACGGAAGACCCCGATTTCGTAACTTTCTTCAATTCGCCGAAATACCGGTTCAATATCGGGCTAAATAATCGTGACCTATACGGTTCTGGGTGGGGTTTTGGAATGAACTATCGTCATCAAACGGAGATGCTTTGGAATGCTTCCATAGCCACTCCAGCGGCGAATTTAGGGCGTCACACGATGATTCCGGCTTACAGTACTTTTGACGCCCAAATCAGCAAAAAAATCACTTCGTTGAAATCCATCATAAAAGTGGGCGGAACGAATATTGGAAATAAATTATACCATACCGGATGGGGTAATCCTTCGGTGGGTGGTTTGTACTACTTATCGATTACGTTTGATGAATTGTTGAATTAACTCCGGGGTATACCTCATTTCAGTAAAAAGCCTAATGCACAAATGTCCGGACATTTGTGCATTAGGCTTTTTAGGGAATCACACGATTATTCTGCTTTCCCGATCCGGAGTTCCGGACTTAAACCCGCATTTTTCTCATTATAAGCACTAAAATTCCAAATGAGTTCAAAAGTAGCCGGTATCGTACTCGATAAACGTTCAATCGTTTCGGCTGGAATATTGTCGCGAGAAAAAGGCACTACGCGCACATACTCCTGAATCTCACCTGCGTTACGCCCGTATTTATAATCATAGGTAAAACGACCGGCTTCATCCAGTTGCACACCGCTGTTTTGCACATTCGGAACACTAATGAAAAACTCACTGTCTTTCATATCGCCAGAAGGATTTCGCAAATCGTTTTCAGCCAAATATTGATACAACTCCACCGCCACATTTTCCGATGGATCAATGATGTGCACATGCTCGACTAAAAACGGTCTATAGAGGTATTCCCCATCCAACTGATAATCGTATAATTCGGATAAAACCTCCTGAATCTCCTGCGTCAAATACGGGTAATGCGTACATCCCAGCACGATCGCTTTCAACGGCTCGGCATCGGGCGTGTTTCGCACTTTTTCCATCATAGACACCAAGTGATAGCGCACATAATTCTCAGGGGAATTAATCTGCAATATCTGGCAATCATCCATATTCTGTGTGTCGCAAAGCATCTGATTATGGTCAAAATCGAAATTATACACGTCCATCAGCGTACGATCGATCTTAAAATCCGGATGTTCCAACGATGGACCACGGTAATTGTCCCGCGGTTGGGTCGCGACCCGACTCAGGAAATCCGCTTCTTCATCCACCGCTTCGGCCACACCGTGTCCGCCTTGATTCACAATCTGTATGCGACCGGTATAGCCCAAACTTTCTTTCATGAGGTTAATCGTGCGCTCATATCCTTGGGAGGCTACCGTACCCACGGTCGCAAAGACTCCGATGGTACCGCTTTCATCCAGGTCGAATTTTTCCAGTACACCCTTAGCGCCGGCATCGATCACACCGATCACCGGAAGATCGAGACCGCTTTTTGCGACGAAGTCCCGAACAGCATCCACCGCATAAGCTGTAGCGGTATTACACGCGATCACAATGGCTTTAATCTGCTCCTTATCCGCACGAAACTCTTCCGCTTCCGCTTCGGTATAATATTTATTTCCTAACAAAAACTGCACATCCTTGATCACATGCTCGACCAAAAGATCCGATTTATCGGTCGCATAATAATTCCCGTAGGGCATATTGGCCTGATCTGCCAAATAGATAAAGCGCTCTGACGCAAAATCGGGCACACCATCCCCCCCTGCACTCCAATCCGAATTTTGATGTTGGTCAAAACGAACCAGCGCATCTAACACGGTCAGTCCACCGGTTCCCGAATCAAAAACCCCGATCGGTAAAGTCGCATCTTGGGATGGGTAATCCGCCAGATCAAGGTAATAAAAACTGTCGGGATCATTCAGAATCGCCTCTTCGATGGGAGAAAACGCAGCCTGAGCAGCATCCTGTTGATCACCACCTGTACACGCACCCACACATAAACCCACGGCCAGTACTCCCATGGGTAAAAACTTAGATTTCAGCATCATATATTGGTTATATTGGTAAAAAAAAAATAAAAAATATACTATATTACATAATGAATCCGCCACCCACCAAGTCATTCCCCTCATAAAACACAGCGGACTGACCCGGAGCGATCCCTTTCACAGAATGCACGAAATCAACTTTCACCCGATCCCCTTCTTGGGTCAATGTACTTTCCATGCCGGCATCTTTATAACGGATTTTGGTCACCGCTTCTAATGGCTCGTCCAGGGAAGCATACTTCACCAAATTCACATGGCGAACCCAGGCAGAAGATTTTTGCAATTCATGCTCATCGCCCAGCATCACGGTGTTGGATTCCGGCATAATCTTCAAAACGAAAACCGGTCGACCTAATGCAATTCCCAAGCCTTTACGTTGTCCCACCGTATAATAGGGATAGCCTTGATG
>DASRQK010000014.1:0-6345 GCA_035645875.1 Sphingobacteriaceae bacterium
AATTGGGTGAAGGCGGTGATCAATCCCACCACCACAGCGAAGCCTGCCTGCCATTTATTGTAATGCGCGATCGGGTCAACGGGCGGGGCGACATTGGTCCCAAAAACAGCGTTAAATACCGGTATCGAGGTCGATGCGATCATTTGGACACAAGCGACAGCCAGTACTAAGGCACCGATGAAGAGCCAAAATTCGCGGGTGTATAAGTCTTCCTCCTTCTGGGTGATCGGCATGCGTTTTCGGTGCGCCACGAGTAACCAGACCATGATGCCCAAGAAAACCACATTAAAGAAGACCAGCTGCCAGGACATGCCCAAGTCGGTAAAGGAGTGAACCGAAGTCTCTCCCAAAATACCACTTCGGGTCAGGAAGGAGGCGTAGATGACCAATACAAAACTGATCATGGCCAATAAGGTAGCCGTAAAGTACGAGTGCCCGGAGTTCTTAAAGGCGATCATCACGTGGACGGCTGCGATCAGCGTCAGCCACGGAATCAGGGAGGCATTTTCGACCGGATCCCATGCCCAGAATCCTCCAAAGTTCAGGGCTTCATAGGCCCAAAAGGATCCCATAATGATCCCTGCACCCAAGGTCATCACCGCAAAAAGCGCCCAAGGCAGTCCAGGACCGATCCACTCGGCATATCGACGTTGCCACAGGCCGGCAGCGGCATAAGCGAAAGGAACAATCATGGCGCCAAAGCCCAGAAACAGCGTCGGAGGGTGGATCACCATCCAGTAGTTTTGGAGCAATGGATTCAGACCGGTTCCGTCTGCGATCATGTTTACATAATTTGGATTGGAGAAGATCGGCGCTTCTATGGCATCGCGCAATAATATGAAGGGCGAACTACCGATCCGCAAGCCAAAGACTTCGATTCCCAGCAGCATGGAAGCCAGCATCAGCTGACACAGCATCATGAAGGTCATCACCGGACTTTCCCAATCTTTGGCTTTAAAGACGAGGATCGCACTCATCAGCATTTGCCAGAACATCCACAGCCAGAAACTGCCTTCCTGACCTTCCCAGAAGCTGGAAATAATGTAGTGGTTAGGCAGGGAGCGGGATGAATGCGCCCAGGCATAATGGTATTCAAAATAATGATTGTAGATGATGTAGTAGAGGCAGACACCGATCCCGATGACGGCCACGGCATTGAGCCAAAACGACACGCGTGCGATTTTCTGCCAAGAGGCTTCATCTTTATTGACCGTCGCAAAATAATAGGCAAGGAAGGATAACAACGCTGTGCCGAAACATAGGATAACAAAAAACTGACCTAACTGTCCGGGTAACAGGTGTTCACCGATATATTCTATATCCATCGAATGTAATTAGAAAAAAAATTAAAATGCCATGGCACTGCTACTCGCCTCAATAACTTCGACCTCGTCTTCATTGTATTTGGACGGACATTTCATCAGAATTTTACTGGCGTGAAATTCGTCCCCCACCATACGGCCTGTAAGTACGATTTGTTCCGAACGTTCTATATCCTGAGGTTTCGAGCCCCTAAAAACGATTTTGCACTCCGTACTGTCGCTGTCGTACATGTAGAAGGAAAAATGATTGGCGTCGACCGTGGGTTCGTAGTATAATTCTTTTTCTTTGTTAAGAACCCCCACGACATAGAGCTCACTCTCCGTTTTACTCGCTTCTGTAAAGTTGGAATAGGTGCTCGAATCTGCGTAAATCACGATGATCATGGCGATGGCCAATGCGATAATGATCATCCCTATAATTGAACTTTTCTTCATATCGAGACTCTTGACTTTTAATATGCTACAAAAATACGAATTGAAAATTTAAGCTGCGAATATTCCAAACATCCGCTTATTTTTAGAATCAATCTAAATAAGAATATTTGTAAGTTTGCCGCCATGTTTATGCGCGTTTGCCTATTATTTATTTGCCTCAGTCTGAATTTTGCTGCTTTGAAGGGTCAAAACAGCTCTCGAAGTACGGAAGTGGAAATCCGCAATGACAATGACATGTATTTGTTCATGTTACAGGATCAATATTACACCAACGGCCTATTTATCAATATACGAAAAATCGTAGACGCTTCCAAATTGAAAGACAGGGAATTGAACCGCCTGATGGAAATTCAGATCGGACATGAGATGTACAATGCCTATACTGCCCAAATTGACTCGATCGAAGCGGTAGATCGACCGATTTCGGCTCATTTATATCTTTCGGCCTCCCTGCATCATTATTTTGTGGGGGAGGATTACCTGTCGTATTCTCTGACGGTCGGAAGTATTGGAAAAAGGGCTTTTGGGGAACAATTACAAGCGAATCTTCACGATCTGTTAAACATGTACCATGCCGCAGGTTGGGAATTCCAATTGAACAATGCCTGGACGGTGGATTTGGGTGTGCAGCATAACAAAATGATTGGTCGGACGGAGCATCAGGTCTTGGATTTTTCCTGGCAGTCTTCTGCCAAGCTCGGTAATCATCACATTAATTTGAAGACCGGTCCGCTCTTTCGCTTGGGTAGGTTGTCCGCTTTTGATCAATCCGCTCATTTCGGAGGCCGCATACAAGCGCGAGGCACGCCCACTCGTAATGAGTGGTATCTGTTTTACCGGCCCGAAGTCAGCGCGGTATTTTACGATGGAACCATGCAGGGAGGCATGTGGCTAAAGGACAAGGGGCCGATTACCGCAAAGCCCTATCCCTTCCGAATCTCGAATAATTTCGGCGCCATCATTTCCAATGATCGCCTGACCTTTCAGATGCAATATTATTTTAACACCAAAGAATCCGCCCAATCTCGCTTCCGCCACCAGTACGGATCAATATCCCTGGCGTATCGCTTTGGACAATAGACGGTTAGTTATGATGGGTTTTGACCTAATTGATCAGCTCCGCATCCAAGATTTGCACCTCCGCATTCCCTTTCGAAATATCAGAATTTAAGAACACCCTTCCCTTAATCCGGATGGGGTCTTCTGTAAAGCGCACCGTTTTACCATTTTTCATGATGATTTCGATCATCGGAGGGATGTCATTGGTCCCACAAAACATACACTGCATAATCGGCAATACGGACAGCATAAAGGTATCGTGATTCCGCCCACCATGTAAGGGAACGAGGTATCCGGGCAGCTCCACCACCGTGTTTTCCAAACGCTTTAATTCATCTGGAAAGTGCGGCGTATACACCGTTTCATTCCCTTTTTTAGTCACCCGGTACATCAGGGTATTGATCGCTTCCCAGGTATCGTTCATCATCGGCGTATGATCTGGAATCACCGTGAACGGATCCATAAATGCCGGATCAATCGGAGTCTGCACACCGGTGACCTGCGCCCGCGCGGAGCTAAACCCTACCGTCAGAACCAATGCCACAAGGGCAGTTTTTATGATGTTTTTTAATGTTTTATATTTCATGCTACGCAATTTAAAATTTTATTCTAAAATTTTCGATCCTGCTGTCCTTTTGTCTTTGTTCCCGTTTCTGCTTCTAATCTGTTTCGGACAAAGTCTGCGAAATCGAGGTGTTATACGCTTTCAAGGCCGGTATAATAGCCGCCAAGAAACCGATTACTACCCCTACAAGTAGAAGCCAGGCCTCCTCGGGTTCAAACTGGAATGCGGAGATTAAGGATCCTGCATTGCCGGCTTGTGCTCCGATGTAATACATGGCTAGGTGCCCCAGGACCAATCCCACGATGGCGCCGACCAAGGTGATAATAATACCTTCGGCAATTACAATACCAAATAATTTGCCACGTGATGCGCCCAATGTACGCATGATGGCCAGGTCATATTTTCTGTTTTTAAATGAATTATATAAACTAATAAAGACGCTGAAGGCGGCCATGAACATGATCACGTAGGCCAATAATTCCAGGGAATCGATGCCCACTCCCAAAAGGGAAAAGAGGCGAGCACTTTCTAAGGCCGGTGAGGCGGCTTGCATGGCGGTACTTTGATTGATCATGCGGGGAAGCTGCCCGATCGCCGCGGGATTGCTGTACTGAATCAGCATGGCAGTGATTTCCAGCTCCATATTTCCAGCTACGTCGCCCATAATGTTTTTTACGTATACGACTTCTTCTTCTTCATCTTCTCCATCCACCGAGGTGCTGCTGTCAGGCTCATCCGGTTTATTCACGCTGGCCTGTGCACCGGAGTGACCGTGGGCGAAGACTGCATCTTCATCCGCTTCTTCCGAGTTTTCGTCGTCGTCGGCTGATCCCTGATCATCCCCGTCCATGCCATGAACGGCCCATACGCTGGAAATGGTGGTCAGGATGAGTCGGTCGGTGAGGCGGCCGGAACGTTCTAATATTCCGGTGATCACATACGGGTGTTCTCCATGCACATGGCCTTCATCGCTTAAACCGTGGGCACCCACGAAGCGATCCCCGATTTTGAGGCCTTGTTGCGCGGCGACATCTGCACCGATGACGGCTTCAAAATCGTTTTCGAATAGCTGACCATCGCGGAGTGACATGTTGTAGATTTGTAAGAAGGTGCTGTCTGTGCCGATGATGCGGTGGCCATTAAAATTGTCCCCGAGGGCCAAGGGTACCGCCAAACGCACAAAGGGATTCGCTTGTAAGCGTTGCGCTTCTGCATAGCGGATATTGCCGGTCGGATTATCCACATGATAGATGCTGCTTAGGATCAATTGGGTAGGACTGCCTTTAGCGCCTACCACCAGGTCAATCCCTCGGCTGTTTTGATCCAGTTGATTTTCCAATTGCTTAGAAGTGAGCATCAGAATGCATAAAATCGCACTTCCAAAAGCTGCCAATAATACGCCAAGAATGGCGGTGGAGCGGTTTTGTTTGATGTACTGCCAAGCCAGTTTGAAGATGTTCATTTATTTTAATTTCTGTAAGACGATGGTGTTCGTAAATCGATCCTTGATCCGGTTATCGTGTGTAGCGATCAATAGCGTCGCTCCGTGTACATTGGCCTGTTCGAAAAGCAGGTCCATGACCCGTTTGGTATTCGTATCATCCAAAGACGCGGTGGGTTCGTCCGCGACCAAAATAGCGGGATGGTTGATCACGGCACGCGCTATCGCGGCACGCTGAACTTGGCCCCGGCTGAGCTTTTGGGGGTATTTATCCCGATGGTCTCCCAGATCCAAGGTCTCTAACGTGCGTTGGATGCGATCTGTATCGTGTTTTTTACCCGCGAACTCCTGCGCCATGCGCATGTTTTGATACAAGGAGAGGCTATTGATCAGGTGTGCATTTTGAAAAACCAGACCGATCTGCTGACCCCGGAAATGATCGAGCTTGCGAGTGCTCAGTCCATAGATATCTTCAGCGGCTATGAAAACTTTTCCCTGACTGGGCTGAAGTAGCCCAGTGAGTATATGTAGAAAAGTAGTCTTCCCGGTGCCTGAATCGCCCAAAAGAAGGGTGTGCTCTCCTTCTGACATGCGCAAATCCGGAAAGTGTAACAATTCTCCGCCCGGATATTGATGCTTTACATCCACCAATTGGAGTAGATCCTCAAATTGTTCCTGTCCCATTCCTTTTTTATTCACTCTTAAGATTTAAAACACAAGTATAAGTTTTTTCATCCAGTATTTCAACTCGCCATAGGCAATTTTCGCTTCCCATTTCGGGGATCGGTCGGCTTAACCTTATTTTAATCTAAAACTAATCATTAGATCACCTACTCTTAATCAAGAGGTAACATTAAATTAGGATTCTTGCAATAAATAATAAAGACGTTATGCAAGAATTGACAAAAAGGATCATAATCCTTGTAATTGGCCTATTTAGCTTAAATACAAGCGTTTTTGCGCAGGCCCAATTGGGAAATATCAGTGGTGTGGTTCGCGATGCTGCCACCGCTCAGCCGGTTTCAGGCGCTACTGTTGCTTTGCCCGCCAGTGCCAAAGTGACCACATCTAATGCAGAAGGTGCCTTTCTATTCACCGGTATTCCCGTCGGTCAACACGATATTCGCATCTCTTTTGTGGGCTATAATCAGACCACGATTTCTGGCGTGATGGTGGAAAGCGAGTCTGAGACCTCGTTGAATATTGACATCGCTCAGAAAGGGGAGGACATCGAAGAGGTGGTGATTACTGCTGCGCGCAGTCGGAGTAGTGAAATCGCTTTGCTCGCCGAGCAACAGCGTTCCACCATGACCGTCCAAAAGATCGGTGCTCAGGAATTGTCCCGACGCGGAGTGAGTGATGCGGCAAGTGCTGTAACCAAGATGTCCGGTGTGTCCAAGTCGGACGGGACCAATCAGGTTTATGTGCGTGGTTTGGGGGATCGCTATAATGCGACTTCTTTAAATGGTTTGCCTTTGCCATCCAATGATCCGGAGAAGAAAAACATCCTGTTGGAAATTTTC
>DASRQK010000015.1:0-8710 GCA_035645875.1 Sphingobacteriaceae bacterium
TTCGAATCGAACAGGTATTGATAAAAACCACATCGGCTTCTCTATAGTCACCCGTGGTCTCGAAACCCTCGTCCATCAGAATGGAAGCTACGATTTCACTGTCTGAGAAATTCATCTGACAGCCGTAACTTTCTATATAAAGTTTGCGCCCATTCGCTTTTTTTGGATCCCTATCCAATAATAATGCCTCGCCCTGTTTTGCTTCGTCGTGTTGTTTGGTGTTATTTGGAAAATCTAACATATTGTCTAACTATAGACGACAAAGTTAAGGAATTTATTTCTATTCAATGACAGTTTGTCAGTGCCGATTACGAAATTTGAGGAAAAATGGCTTACTTTGATTCATGTCCCCATTCTCCGCAGAAATCGTAAGGTGGTATCAGGAAAACAAACGAGATCTTCCCTGGCGTCATACGCGTGATCCTTATGTGATCTGGCTTTCCGAAATTATCCTACAGCAGACCAGAGTCGATCAGGGGCGCCCTTATTTCGAGCGCTTCTTGGAACAATACCCGACTGTGCAGGCTTTTTCTCAGGCGTCAGAAGATGAAATCTTGCGGCTCTGGCAGGGCTTGGGTTATTACTCACGTGCCCGCAATATGCATAGGGCGGCGAAACAGGTGATGGAACACTATCAGGGTCAATTCCCGACGGCCTATCATGAATTATTGCAATTAAAGGGTATAGGTGAATACACAGCCTCGGCCATTTCCTCATTTGCTGCGGACGAGGCCCGCGCAGTGCTGGATGGAAATGTGTTTCGTGTGCTCTCGCGTTATTTTGGTGTCGACACACCGATCAATTCCGGTGCAGGGAAGAAGGTGTTTCAGGCATTGGCCCAAGAAGTCCTGAGTGAGAATCAACCCGGTTTACACAATCAAGCCATGATGGAATTTGGTGCCTTGCATTGTACGCCCAAAAAGCCAGATTGTCTAAATTGTCCCCTTCGGCTCGGCTGTGTGGCCTGGGAAAACGGTACGGTGGGGGAGCTTCCGGTGAAATTAAAGGCCAAGCCTGCCCGGCGGAGAATTTTCCATTATTTACTCATTCGGGATGGGGATCGCATCCTCATGAATAAGCGTGGTGCCGGAGATATTTGGCAGAATCTTTATGAATTTCCCCTGATCGAAGAAATATCCCTGATCGAAGAATCGCCTTCGGTTTCTATGGATCCAACTTCGAGTGCCGCTCAGCCGGGCTCAGAAAAATTCTTTGCGGAGCTCGCTCAGTATGTTGGCCCTCATGCTGAAATAAGCCTTTTGGAGGGGCCCATAAAGCACGTTCTTAGCCACCAACACCTCTTCGCCTATTTTTGGTCCGTTCGGGTTTTGCCTTCGGAAATCAAAAAAAAAGCAGGTTGGGATTATGTGGATACAAAAGAATTGAATACATTAGCTAAACCTAAGCTCATCGTTTCATTTTTGGAACGGGCAATTATAAACTAAACTCATTAAAGTATTATGTCAGGCGTAAACAAAGTTATTCTGGTCGGACACTTAGGAAAGGATCCGGAAGTGCGTTATTTAGAAGGAAACGTGACGGTGGCCAGTTTTCCATTGGCGACTACAGAAACGTATAATAAAGATGGAAAACGGGTAGAGCAAACCGAATGGCACAATATCGTCATGTGGCGGGGCCTGGCTGATGTGGCGGCTAAATACCTGCACAAAGGCCGTTTGGTTTACATTGAGGGCAAACTGCGCACGCGGAATTACGAAGACAAGGAAGGTATTCGTCGTTATAGCACCGAGGTGGTGGTCGAAAATTTTACCCTGCTCGGACGGCGTTCGGATTTCGAGCCCAATAGCCCCGCCGACAACAGGAGTGGGATTGCGAGCGGAAATTCCGGCGGCGATCAACATAAAAACCAAAAGTCGGACGATTCCCGGTCTGTTTCCAAGGGCGAATCGAAAGTCGATTTTAGTGAAAATGACGGAGACGATTCCCTTTTTTGAGTAATGGATGGACTTCGTCTAAAAAAATGACCCCAGCCCGAGCGGCGTATAGCCTGCACGTGTGGGGTCAATTATGCGAAATATCCTAATGGATTAGAGTTTTATCTCTACTTCTTTCCCATTATAAAAATGGAACTCTGTCAGGTGATAGGAAGCCACTTCCTTTACTTTGATCCATTGCTTATACTTCATGTACCATTTCCAGCGTTTTGAAGGAAAGCCTCGCTTAATATACGAGTATAGATACGGGTGTACACAAAGCGTAATATCCTTTTCATTTTGTTCGTGCAAAATAAAGTCTAAATTACTTTCGATGTCATCCATCAATAACATGCTTGAGCGAATTTGTCCGGTTCCTTCACAGGTTGGGCATTTCTCGCTGGTCACAATATTCATTTCAGGACGCACACGTTGACGCGTGATTTGGACCAATCCAAACTTGCTCGGTGGCAAAATGGTGTGTCTGGCCCGATCTCCCGCCATGCATTCCTTCAAATAGGTATGCAATTCTTTTCTATTGGTGGCTTTGTGCATATCGATAAAATCGATGACGACAATACCCCCCATGTCTCGAAGTCGCAATTGGCGTGCGATCTCTTTAGCCGCCTCCATATTGACCTGCAGGGCGTTTTCCTCCTGGTTCTCTTTATTTGCAGTTCGATTACCGCTATTCACATCAATGACGTGCAGGGCTTCGGTATGCTCGATCACCAAATACGCTCCACCCTGAAGATTAACCGTTTTTCCGAAAGCAGATTTAATCTGTCTTTCTACACCAAAATGCTCAAAAATAGGATCTTTGTGCTTGTATAGTTTGACGATTTTCTCCAGTTCCGGGGAAATCTCCTGGACATATGATTTGGTCTCCTCATAAATGATCGGATCATTCACTTGTATATTAGAGAATTCATCGGTCAAAATATCCCTTAAAATGGTCGAAGTACGATCCATTTCACCTAAGATTTTCTGAGGAGGTTCGACGGTGCGAAGACGCTTTGTAAACGTTTCCCACTTGCTGATCAAGTCCTTGATGTCTTTTTGCAACTCGGCCACCCCTTTTCCTTCTGAAACGGTCCGAATAATGATCCCAAAGTTTTGGGGCTTGATGCCTTCTACAATCTTTTTTAAACGATTACGTTCGGTGCTACCCTTTATCCTCTTGGAAATAGATACGGTACTGGAGAATGGGACCAATACGACGAACCTACCTGCAAGCGATAGATCCGAACTTAATCGGGGGCCTTTAGTAGAAATAGGCTCCTTGGCTATCTGAACCGGCAAGGCCATATTCCGACTCAGGACTTCGGAAATTTTGCCCGCCTTGTTTATATCTTTTTCTAATTTTAAACTATTGAGCAGTTTATCCTTGTAACTGCCTCCCTTTACTAGTTTTGTCAGCTTGATGAGCGATTGAACCTGTGGACCTAAATCCAAATAATGCAAAAATGCATCTTTTGAATATCCAACATCCACGAATGCAGCATTCAATCCGGGCATAATCTTTTTGATTCGACCAAGATAGATATCGCCTACCGCGTAATTGTTGTTTACAGCCTCTTTATTGAGTTCAACAAGCTGTTTGTCCTGTAGTAAAGCAATAGTCACCCCTTTATCTGGGGTTGAGTCTATTATCAATTCCTTTACCAACAGCTACATTACATTAAAATTCGTTATAAACGCACAAAAACCGCTTACCAGTTTCTCACCGGCCGGTCTTTTGCGCGTCAATGATTAAAAATGACAGAAGTCTATTTCTTCTTGTGTCTATTTTTTCTCAAACGTTTTTTACGTTTGTGTGTAGCCATTTTGTGTCTTTTACGTTTTTTTCCGCTTGGCATAGCTTAAATTTTTTAGTGAATAAATCTGAACAATTACTTACTCAATTCTTCGATTTTCCTGTCGATGAATTGGTTGAGCGTAGGGTCAGCTGCCAAAGCTTTGCTTTGTTCGAAAGCGGCTATGGCCTCTCCCTTTAGCCCGATGTTTTCATAACTCGTAGCCAGGTAAAAGTATGATTCAGCGTCTGGACTGAGGGACACTACCTTTTGGAATCGTTCAATGGCCTTGTCAAACTGCCTGGACTGCATAGAAAACAATCCTAAACTTTTATTGGCATCCAGATGATCCGGATCTGCTTGAACTACTTCCTGCAGCAGGGCGATTCCTCCCATAGGATTCGAAGTGCCGCTGACATAAGCTGCGCCCAAACCTGCTTTTGCATGGATATTGTCAGCTTCCTGGCTCAATACCTGCTCATATGCATGTATCGCTAAACTATTTAGAGGGAATACAATTGATGTGTCTTGAATCGCGCCATAAGCGGTGCGGTAGGCATCTCCTGCAGCTAACCAATACTGTGGGTCATTGTTCATGCGCGCGATTTCCTCATAAGCAAAGCCCATGGGTGAATGCTTATTCACGCTGTCCCATTTTTCAACCAACTGCTTTAAAATCGCTTCTTTTTCTTCATCTGTTTCGGCCGTAGCCAGGGATGCTTCCAAATCAGTAATTTCTTGGATAATGGCCGGATTCAAGCCTTGTTTAGCGCGCTGTGATTCCGATTGGAAAGTGACCAGCATACTTCCATCTGATTCACGCTCCGTTTCCTCTTGTTCATTAATCAAACCCTTGATCGGTTGAAAGAACAGTATACCCATAAGGATAACTACTGCTGCTATGATTCCGATTTGTTTCTGTTTTTGATTCATGTGGAGGAAATTCTATTCCTGTCTCTATTTTACTTTATTGCCTTGCTTTACTTTCTCTACAAAGGCTTTTGCAGGTTTAAAGCTCGGCACGTAGTGTGCAGGGATGATGATAGCTGTGTTTTTTGAAATATTACGAGCTGTTTTTTCGGCTCTCTTTTTCACGACAAAACTACCGAAACCGCGAACATAAACGTTTTCTCCCTCGATCATGGCATCTTTTACCACTTTGAAGAATGCTTCAACTGTCTCTTGAACGTCTACTTTTTCTAAGCCTGTTTTGTTAGCGATCTCCGCTATAATCTCTGCCTTAGTCATATCTAATTTTGTTTGTAATTATTTATTTTTCAATGCCCTATGGTTTTCTCCATTGGGGATGCAAAGTTACTACTTTTTACTGAGTTCTTAAAATAATAACGTTAATTTTTAAAAATGTATTTCAGGTTGCTTATTTTTTCACGTAAAGACTCTCTTTTACAGCCTTTATCACCTTCTCTACACTGGGCAATGCAGCTTGGATCAGGTTTGGCGCATAAGGAAGTGGCACGTCTGCAGAAGTGATTCGGATAACTGGCGCATCCAAATAATCAAATGCCTCGCGTTGAACTTTATACGAAATTTCAGAAGAAATAGAAGCCAAAGGCCACGCTTCTTCCACAATGACCAGTCGATTGGTTTTTTTGACCGATTCAATAATGGCAGCATAGTCGATCGGTCGGACTGAACGTAGGTCGATCAAATCTACACTAATTCCATCCTTGGTTAATTCCTCTACTGCTGGGATGACCACTCTCGGAAGCATTTTACCAAACGAAACGATTGAGACATCAGTTCCTTCTTGAATGGTGTGCGCTTTTCCCAGGGGTAGGTAATATTCTTCCTCCGGTACTTGTCCACGGTCTCCATACATCACTTCCGATTCCATGAAAATTACCGGATCCGGATCGATGATGGATTGTTTCAAAAGTCCTTTCGCTTCGTACGGGTTGGATGGCACCACCACTTTCAGTCCGGGCGTATTGGCGTACCAATTCTCAAAATTTTGGGAGTGCTGCGCCGCCAGTTGTCCCGCATTTCCCGTAGGGCCACGAAACACCATAGGAATAGGAAATTGTCCCCCGCTCATGGAATTCATCTTGGCTGCTGAATTGATTACTTGATCGATCGCAACCAGGGAAAAGTTAAAGGTCATGAACTCGATGATGGGTTTCAAGCCGTTCATAGCTGCTCCCACACCGATCCCTGCGAATCCCAGCTCCGAAATCGGCGTGTCAATGACGCGTTTGTCGCCAAATTCGTCCAACATGCCTTGGCTGACCTTATAGGCACCATTGTATTCAGCGACTTCCTCGCCCATTAAAAAAATTGTTTCGTCTTTGCGCATCTCCTCGTTCATGGCTTCGCGAAGCGCTTCACGGAATTGTATCTCTCTCATAGAATCACTTAATAATGATATAGAATCACCCGATAATGATTGTGTTTTTTACGATCTGCAAACCTAAACAAAAAAAAGATATTATTGAATTTTACTTGCTATAAAATCTGCTACCCAGTCGTTCAAATTCTTTACGGCCAGGGGGATGTCCCATGCGGCGCGATTTCTTCGCTCGACATAATTCGAGATGCTTCTGATCTGTAGGACGGGAGACTGCGTGTGTTGTGCCGCAAAAAAAACGGCCGCACCTTCCATACTTTCTATCCTGGCCTCTGGAACTAACTGATTGATCTGAGCACTGCTTTCGTCCTTACCATGCACACGATTTACTGTAATGGCTTTGTATTGAGGTAGTTTCATGATCAATGGGGCGCTTATCGGGTAGTTAGAGCGGTACGTACGCTGTCCAAATCCCAGCTCCTCTATGCTCAACCACTCCGTTCCGTCTTCTGCGCCTAATTCGTAAATGCTGTCCTCTACGACGTTGACTACCGTGCCTAAAGCCAAATTTCTATCCCATGTCCCGGCTATTCCGACATTGAGAATGAGGTCATATGAGGTGTTTTGGCCCAATCGTTGACCCAACCGAAAAGCGGTGGCTACCATCCCTACGCCCGTGACCAGCACATCCAGACCTTCGGGTAGTTTCCTATTTAAAAGCGGCTCAATTTCCGCGTCCGTAGCGGCTACCAATAATATCCTCATGGGTACAAGATACGACAAAAGCTCGAAACTTGCATTTTTATGCGTTTTTGTTATATTTGCGTTTCATTTAGAACAAGAAAGTAAACCAGTATGGCACGTTTGAATCTTTTGGAGGAAACCCGTTTTGAGAAACTTCCGGTAAGTGTTTATCCCGATGAAAAGGTAGCTTCTTTGGCTGTTGCCAAACGAATTGCTGACCTGATTCGTAATAAACAAGTATCCGGTGAAAACGCCGTACTTGGTTTAGCGACCGGTGCCACACCTGTATTGGTTTATTCGGAATTGGTCCGTATGCATCAAGAAGAAGGCTTGAGTTTTAAAAATGTCATTACCTTCAATCTGGATGAGTACTATCCGATGCAGCCTGACGCGGAGCAAAGTTATGTGACCTTCATGAACCGGCATTTATTCAGTTTGGTAGATATTCCGAAGGAAAACATTAATATTCCTGATGGCACGATCAGGGAAGAAGATATTCATGCTTATTGCTTGGCCTACGAGCAGAAGATCAATGAATTGGGCGGGTTGGATTTTCAGTTGTTGGGTATTGGTCGTACGGGTCACATTGGTTTTAATGAGCCGGGGTCGGCACCGAATTCGGGTACCCGACTGGTTACTTTGGATGATTTAACCCGAAGAGACGCATCCAGAGGCTTTGGAGGTAAGGAAAATGTTCCGACCAAAGCCATCACCATGGGAATTGGCACTATATTTAAAGCCAGAGAGATTATCCTGATGGCGTGGAATCGCAAAAAAGGTGAAATTGTGAAGAAAGCTGTAGAAGGCGAAATTTCATCGGATGTGCCGGCAACATTCCTTCAATTATCGGACAATGTAGAGTTTATCTTAGACGAAGACGCTGCCTCTTTACTGACCCGTTACGATACACCTTGGTTGGTGGGAGACTGTGAATGGACCGCAGCAAATATTAAGAAAGCGGTGGTTTGGTTATCATTGGAGTTACAGAAACCCATTCTGAAATTGACCGAAGATGATTATAATAATCATGGAATGGCTCAATTGGCCACCGAGAAGGGGCCGGTTTATAATATTAATATTGATATTTTTAATAAGCTTCAACATACCATTACAGGCTGGCCGGGCGGAAAACCTGGTGCAGATGATAGTCAACGGCCTGAGCGGAAAGATCCAGCAAAAAAGCGCTCGGTGATTTTTTCTCCTCATCCGGATGACGATGTGATTTCCATGGGCGGTACGTTTATTCGTTTGGCGGATCAGGGCCATGAGGTTCATGTGGCCTACCAAACTTCGGGTAATACAGCCGTTTGGGATGACGATGCGTTACGTTTTATGGAATTCGCGAGGGATTTTGCGAAATCTCAGGGCCTGGATGTATCTAAACTGAAAGATGTTTACGAGCGAACCCGTGAATTTTTAGGAGAAAAGAAACCTAACCAGGCAGATACCGAAGAGTTACGCACGGTGAAGGGATTGATCCGTAAAGGGGAAGCCATCGCGGGTGCACGTTTTGCAGGACTTCCGGATGCCCATATTCATTTCCAGAACCTTCCGTTTTACGATGTAGCTAAAAGTCAGAAAGTGAGTAGTTACGAAGACGATGTACTACAAACGATGGAGTTTTTACAAGAAATCCAGCCACATCAGGTATTTGCTGCGGGTGATTTTGCCGATCCGCACGGAACGCACAAGGTCTGTTTCGATATCGTTCACGAAGCGCTTTTGAGATTGAGAAAAACAGAAGCTTGGACGAAGGATTGTTGGCTCTGGCTCTACCGAGGCGCTTGGCATGAGTTTGAAATTCATGAAATTGAAATGGCGGTACCGCTTTCTCCTCAGGAAGTCCTGCGTAAACGACACGCGATTTTCAAACATCAGTCCCAGAAAGATGTTCCCGTATTCCCAGGAGACGATGCGCGCGAGTTTTGGGT
>DASRQK010000016.1:0-3278 GCA_035645875.1 Sphingobacteriaceae bacterium
CCAAAATCGGATCTCTATCCAAAATTAAGGAATAAGTCACCCGGGGAAGTTTATGGTTTTCCACAACAAAAACCCTCAATCCATTGGGAAGGGTGAAAGTTTCCGGATCTCCAATATTGATCTGTGGTGCAGGTCCCGGAGCAGGGTAAGTACTGCGGTCCACTTGCGCAAAAGCAGCCGTGAAGCCCAACAGGGAAATCAGTAGATATATACTCAGTTTTTTCATTTTATCTTATATTTTTGAATGCTCTATTATACTCTTTCTCTAATCGCTAAACGTCATGAATAAACGTCATGATTAAACGTCATCACAAAACGCGCTCTTAGCTTTGTGGCTCCATGGATTTTGGCAAATAATACAGGACCACTCGGCCATCTTGCCCCAGGTACTGTTGAGCGACCCGCTGGATGTCCTCCCGGCTCACGCGATTGTATTTTTCCAGTTGATTATTGATTTCGTCAGCGTCTCCATAGAAAATTTTGTTGGATGCCAATTGGGCTGCAATATTGGCTACAGAACCCAAACTATTGACTGCATTACTCTCTACTTGTGCTTTTAATTTTTCAAAATCCGCCTGTGAAATCCCATTGGCTTGGACCCATTCGATTTGTTCATTAATCGCTTGCTCAACGGTATCCGCTGCCACGCCCATATTGGCGATCCCGTACAATAAAAACACACCGCCATCTTCCAGCACATACGGCATAGCCATCACAGCCAATGCTTTTTGTTGTTTATCTACGATCTCCTTGGTCAATAATGAACTGCTTCCTCCGGTTAAGTAGGTAGATAGCAGCTCAAATGCTGGAATATCCTCATGTTGCATCGGTGGTAAGTTGAAAGCTTGAATCACTGCAGGTAATTGGATGTTATCGTATACGATATCTTTAATCTCTTCGGTGCGGTGCTCGTCCACTTTCTGGGTGCGGGTGATGTTCCGGCTTCCGGCAGGAATCTCATCGAAGTATTTTTTCACTAAGGCTTCAGTAGTCGCATAGTCGATGTCGCCGGCAATGGCCAAAACTGCATTGTTAGGGACATAATAGGTGTTATAAAAGTCCATAAACTCCTGCAGATTCGCCGCATCAAGGTGTTCGGTTTCCCCAATGACGGTCCACCGATACGGGTGATTAGGATGCGTACGCTCAAAAACTTCTTTCACGATGGTTCCATAAGGACGGTCATCCTGTACTTGTTTTTTCTCCTCCTTGATTACACTTCTCTGGGTACTGACCCCGATTTCGTCGATTTGCGCATGTAATAAACGCTCGCTTTCCATGTAAAGAACCGTTTCCAAATGATTGGAAGGAACGATTTCATAATAGGTCGTGTAATCCTTAGAGGTGCCCGCGTTGAGGGTCCCACCGATGGATTCTACCTTCTTCATGTATTCTCCACGGCCAATATTTTTTGTGCCTTCAAATAATAAATGTTCGAAAAAGTGTGCAAAACCTGTTCGTTCCGGTCTTTCGTTTTTTGAGCCCACATGGTACGTAATATTTACCGCAACGATGGGGGTGGAATTATCCTGATGAAGGATTACCGTCAATCCGTTGTCTAGCTTAAATTCCTTGAACTCAATTCTGTTTTGTGCATTTACCGAAATTGAAAAGCCGAATACAGCTGTCAAAATGGTTGCAATAAAAAGTCTGATTTTCATTCTTATACTTTATGTGATTTTTATTCTTAGACTGCAAAGGTACAGAAATGTTACTGATGCAAGAACTGCTTTGGAGGATATTATTTGGTTGCTCTTGGTTTAAATGGGGAATAATAGCCTTTAAACACAAAAAAAATTTGTAAATTGCGCAGATTTTAATAATAATGCAAAATTAATCGAACAGACTTTAAGACTTTAACGTTTACATTCATGCAGACCCAATTATCACAGGAAAACCACCCGGATTTTTCGGATTTTATTCAGGCTTTTGAGCAAACTCTGAGACGCGTATTTCGGGAAGAGGGGGATATCAATCAAATGAGCCAAAAAAGAGGTTTATCTGATGATGTACGGAAAGCCATCATGGACGCAGTTCCGCTTTCCGTGGCTATACCCAGTGCCTATGGTGGACGTGGCGCCTCTGTCAAAGAATGTCTATCGGTATTATCTGCGGCATCTTATGAGTCTTTGCCACTTTCACTCACATTTGGGATCAATATTGCACTATTTTTGGAGCCATTAGCCAAGTACGGTAACGAAGAGGTCAAAGCTCGAATTTTTAAAGATTTTTTGGAGAACCAACGCATGGGCGGTTTGATGATCACGGAGCCGGATTTCGGAAGTGATGCATTGAACATGCGCACCGCTTATAAAGAAACTGCCGAGGGCTATCACGTACGTGGTATTAAACATTGGCAAGGGTTGACAGGCTTGGCAGACTATTGGGTGATTGCGAGCAGAAGGGAAAACGAAAAAGGAGAATTGGCCCGTGACCTTGACTTTTTTATTGCTGATGTGGCTCAACCCGGCCAGGAGATTGTGGTGGAAGAGCTATTTGACAATGCGGGTTTGTACATGATTCCTTATGGAAGGAACATCTTGGATCTTCAAATCCCTGCTGAGCAACGTTTACAGCCAGAAAGTACTGGAATTAAAATGATGCTGGATATTTTGCACCGAAGTCGTCTGCAATTTCCCGGCATGGGCATGGGCTTTATCCAACGTATGTTAGATGATGCCATGACGCATTGTGAGCATAGAATCGTCGGTAAATTTAATTTGAAAGCCTTGGATCAGGTCCAATACCAGTTATCGCGTATACAGGCAGCTTATACCATGACTTCCGCCATGTGTGCGCGTAGTTGTGATATCAGCAGCATTGACCATAATTTGGCGACTAATGGCTTGGAGGCGAATAGCATGAAAGCAGTGGTGACGGATTTGATGCAGGAATCAGCAAATAGTTATGTGCAGCTGTCCGGAGCGAATGGTTACCGCATGAGTCATATCGGTGGTCGGGGAATTATGGACAGTCGTCCGTTTCAGATATTCGAAGGCTCGAATGAGATGCTGTACAGCCAAATTGCTGAAATCGTGTTGAAGACGATGAAAATGAAAAAGATCCAGAACCTATTTGATTTTGTTAAGGAGCATCCGGTGATGAGTAAAGCGTCCGGCTTTTTCAGTAAGGAACTGAATTTTTCTGTGGCGAACCTCAGCATGCAAAGGAAGATGGTGGATCTGGGTAGGATTTTAGGTCGTGTGGTGTGTGCAGATTACGTCATCGAGCTGGGAGATCGGGGCTTTAATAAACAATTGGTCGAGAATTGTTTGAAG
>DASRQK010000017.1:0-10359 GCA_035645875.1 Sphingobacteriaceae bacterium
GTGTATGATGTGATTTTTGATGGAGAGGAAGAGTGGCAAAAATTGCAAGCTCCTGCCGGAAAGAATTTTGAATGGAAAGCCGATTCCACTTATGTGCAGGAAGCCCCATTCTTTAAAAACATCAGTGACGAGCCCGAAGCCATTCAAGATATTGAAGGAGCGCGAGTCCTACTGTATATGGGCGACTCGGTAACGACGGACCATATTTCGCCGGCGGGTTCGTTTAGGCCGGATACAGCAGCGGGTTCTTACTTGGTGTCTAAAGGTGTCGAGCATAAAGACTTTAACTCGTATGGATCTCGTCGTGGAAATCACGAGGTGATGATGAGAGGTACATTTGCAAATGTTCGGATTAAGAATAAGATCACCGATCGGGAGGGTGGATATTCCACACATTTTCCGAGTGGTGAAACCTTGACCGTTTTTGAAACGGCCATGCGTTACCAAGCTGAGGGCACACCATTGGTGGTGTTGGCTGGAAAAGAATACGGAAGCGGCTCCTCCCGAGATTGGGCCGCAAAGGGTGCTAACCTGTTAGGTATTAAGGCCGTTATTTCAGAGAGCTTCGAGCGTATTCACCGCAGTAATTTGGTAGGCATGGGCGTGGCTCCACTGGAGTTTTTGCCTGGGCAGAACGCTGAGCGCTTAGGCTTGGATGGCCAAGAGGTGTATTCGATTAGAGGGCTGGCAGAAGGCTTGGTGCCGCAGAAGAGATTGAAAATCATTGCTCAAAAAGCCGATGGCCGGGTCATTGAATTTGAGGCGATCGCACGTTTTGACTCTGCGATAGAGATCGAATATTACCGCCATGGAGGTATACTGCAATATGTGCTGCGCGGATTCCTCAAGGGTGACGCATAAAATGCTAATCCAGCGAATAGCAGCTGGATTTTCAAATAATTTTAGTACATTTGGCCCAACAAATTAACGATTTGACTTTTAGCAATTTTTTAAACGATATGGCGACTACAGTAGAACAGAGACCAGCTAAGAAAACGGATAATAACGCAAATAACACCAGTCATTACGTGACCCTGGCAGTCGCGGTCGTGATCGGTTTGGTGGGAACTTTCCTGCGATTTGTGCAGGATTCTTTTACTTTATCCATGATTTCCAATGTGCTATTGGCCATCGGTTGGATCATTGTATTTCGCGTGATCTTCCGAATCTTGAAATAAATTCTTTTTTCATAATAAACAGCAAGGCCGGTAGATCTTTCGATTTTCCGGCCTTGCCTTATTAAACACACTCACTATTTAATTCTTTTCCCGCTCGCGAAGGACGAGCAGCGGTACTTCTGTTTCAGCGGCCAGATTCTTCGTTACGCTTCTTTTGAATAGACTTTCAAAGAAACCATGAGTTTTAGGTACAGAAATCAGCATTTGTGCGTCATGGTCTTCTACAAAATCCATGATTCCCTCTGCGATTTCATCGTCTTCTATAAAGTGATAGACCGGCTCCAAGTGGTTTAGTAGGTTGTATATGTCTCTTTGTTCAGGAATGATTTTAGGATGATAACGTTTGTGCTCCAGACCGACATTCAGCACCAGAAGATCGCTCCCTAATTGTTTCGTGAAATAGGTAATTTCATCCACAGGCGTCGTTTCCTTCACTTTATCCATGGCGCAGGCAAACACGATCCGCGCTATGGGTTTGAATTTTGCATCATGGGACACAATGAGTAGAGGCACAGGGCATTTTTCGGCCAAACTAATGGTATTGCTCCCCAGGAAAAATTGGGCCAGATCGCTTTTCCCTGTCGTGCCAGCCACTACCAATGACACGTGCTCCTGTTCACAGATCCGTTCCACACCCAATACCAAAGGGAGATCATTGGCGATGAGCTGTACGCGCGCATCAGGATGCAAATCTTTTTTTAGCGTGGAATAGAGGGCTTCCAAAGCCATTAAGCTGCCTTCGTGAATTTCTGAGGTGTTCACGTTTTCCATATCATACGAGTGATAAAGCACAATGGATTTTAAGTTTAACGTTTTACTGAGCCTGGCTGCGTATGTAGCAGCATGGGCTGCAGCGCCCGAGAAGTCCGTGGTGATGAGTAGTGTGTCCATAGCACAAACATACGCATTGGTCCGAATGCGCAAGGTGTTTCTAGTCATTATTTTAGTTGATTTAGGCCATTTGCTGGTTTTTTGTAAACAAATGAATTACTTTTGCGGGCATGGCATTATTGATCGTAGGAACTGTTGCTTTTGATGCAATAGAAACCCCATTTGGCAAGACGGATAAGATTGTTGGAGGAGCGGCTACCTTTGCGGGCTTATCGGCATCGTATTTATATCATCAAGTAAAGCTGATCAGCGTGGTCGGAGATGATTTTGGAGCAGAGAACCTACAAATTCTCCAGTCCCGATCCATTGATGTGTCTGGCATCCAAATCCGAGAAGGCGAAAAGTCATTTTTCTGGTCCGGACGTTATCACAATGACATGAATACCCGGGACACCTTGGCCACCGAATTGAATGCCTTGGCGACCTTCGACCCGATTATTCCCGATCATTATCAGGGTGCAGACTATGTTTTATTGGGCAATTTAACGCCCTCTGTACAGCAGACGACCTTAGATCGACTGAAGTCCAAGCCGAAATTGGTGGTGATGGACACCATGAACTTCTGGATGGACGTGGCTTTGGAGGACCTGAAGAAGGTTTTAAAAAGCGTGGATGTGTTGACGATCAATGACGAGGAAGCGCGCCAACTTTCCGGTGAATACGCCTTAGTGAAGGCTGCCGACCGGATCCTAAAGATGGGCCCGAAGTACTTGATTATTAAAAAAGGAGAACACGGAGCGCTGCTGTTCGGAGAAGGCCAAGTTTTCGCGGCTCCGGCACTGCCTTTAGCTGAAGTCTTTGATCCAACAGGGGCTGGCGATACTTTTGCCGGCGGATTTATCGGCTATTTAGCGAAGGTGGGCACCATCAATTTTAACAACATGAAAAATGCCCTGATCGTGGCTTCCGCTATGGCATCATTCTGTGTTGAGAAATTCGGGACAGAACGCATACAGACCCTAAGCCCAGCAGACATCAAGGGACGCATTCGCCAATTCGTAGCGCTCAGTCAGTTCGAAATGGAGTATTAGAATTCGAAATGGAGTGTTAGACGATATTCACTTCGCGCTCCAGAACTATTCCATACCGCTGGCGAATATCCTGGATGATTTGCTCAGAAAAGAGATATATTTCCTGACCCGACGCATTTCCGTGGTTCACTAATACGAGGGCTTGATTTTTCCATGTTCCACTATCTCCTTGGTTTTTACCTCGCCATCCAGCCTGGTCGATGAGCCAACCCGCAGCCAGTTTTATCTGTCCATCAGCCAGGGGGTAATACACGACATCCGGATGTTTCCGAATGAAAACCTGAAATTCTTCCCGGCTGATGATGGGGTTTTTAAAAAAGCTCCCCGCATTTCCGATCGTGGAGGGGTCGGGAAGTTTAGATACCCGAATGGCTGACACCACCTCTGCCATATCCCGTATAGTAGGTTCCTTTATTTCTCTTCGGTCCAATTCCGCTTGAATGGCGCCATATTTTGTTTGAGCCGATCCCGATGTAGAAAGCCGGAGGCTCACTTCCGTGATGATATAACGCCCCTGCGCTTCGCGCTTAAAGAAGCTGTCCCGATAGGAAAAGGCACAATCTGCTCGTTGGAAGGCCACAAATGCTCCGGTATGGGTGTCGAATGCCCGGCATTGATCAAAAACGTCCATCAGTTCCATGCCATAGGCGCCAATGTTCTGCACGGGAGAGGCTCCGACCGTTCCTGGGATCAAGGCCAGATTCTCAATACCCCAAAACTCGTGGTTCACGGCATACCAAACCAGGTCATTCCAGACCACGCCCGCTCCTGATCGAAGTAACACGTGGTCATCATGAACTTCATGTCGTATTCCCGGTATGCTGATTTTCACCACTAAACCCGCGTAGTCTCCGGTGAAAAGTACATTGCTCCCCCCGCCCAGAATCAAACGTTCCGCAGGCAGATCGCTCCTGGAAAACAAGTCTTTCAGTTGGTTTTCTTCCACGATGTCCACAAAATAAGCGGCTCTGGCAGACACGCCGAATGTGTTCAGGTGGTCCAGCGGATGATTCGTTGAGATGGTGATTTTCATTTGTACGGCCAAATTATTGAAATATTCCACAAAATGGAAGCGATTTGGAGTTTTGGGAAAAATATTGTATATTTATCGTATGGACTCCTGTTAAATGAAGGCAGCAGAAGATAAACGAACACGCATCGTAAAGGCCGCAATACGGCGATTTGGGCATTTTGGGGTGGATAAGACCACCATGAATGACATAGCCCAGGATGTTTCCATGTCCAAAGCCTCATTGTATTATTATTTCCCGGATAAAAACGCCTTGTTGGCAGCTTCCCTCGAACAGGTGTTCGGCCAATCCTTTGATCAGGTTTCTAACAAATTGGCGCAGATGGATCAAAGTTTAGCCATCTTGGAGTACCTTTTGGACAGCAGAATGGAGTTCATTACGCGGCATTATAAGCTCTTTGAGTATTTTTTTGGCTCTGGCCCCAATCCTCCACCTGAGCTGACCACTCTGGTGACCAAAGCACGAGACAGTCAGCTCGATCTTATTCGTATGAGCCTGCGATTTGGCGTAGAGCGTGGAGAGCTGAATCCCATGGACATCGATGAAATGGCACAGATCATCCTGTTGGCGATCGAAGGCATACGCTTCAGTTTTTTAAAAGATGCTGATGGCTTGCTTTATCCGGGGTCTGAGGAGTTTGAAACCATTTTAAGGTTGCAAAAGAAAATGATCCAAGTGCTTCTTCGGGGTTTGCGCGCTTAGCCTCTAAAAACCTAAATTATTATTTTCCAAAAGGCTGATTTTTCTGCTGAATGTTTATCGGTGAATGTTTATCTTTAGCGCATGAGAACTCCTATTGCCTTTTTATTGCCCGTATTGATGCTGATGTTGGGCTGTTCGAGCCAGCAAAAACTGAGCGGCCCGACCGCAGCACAGAGCCGTGAACTAACGACGGAATTAGAAAATTTGCTCGATCGCTTCGAAGGAGACGCCGGCTTATACCTGATGCATCTGCCCAGCGGCATGGAAATTAGTATTCATGCGGACACCATTTTCCCTACGGCCAGTAATATCAAGATTCCGATTTTGGTGGGCTTGTTCGATAAAATCCATCGCGGGGAAATCGGGTATCGGGATGAGTTGATTTACCGGGATTCGATCGCTTACGGCGGGTCTGGTTTGATGCAGTTTTTTAGAGACAGCGTGACCACCGATGTCAGCACCCTCGCGGCACTGATGATCACCTTCAGTGATAACACCACATCTCTATGGTCGCAGGCCTTGGCCGGCGGAGGAGAGCGGATCAATGAAATTATGGAGGACTATGGTTTTCAGCATACCCGGGTCAATTCACGCACACCCGGCCGGGAACATATTCGTCAAATTTATGGCTGGGGTCAGACCACACCGCGGGAACTGGCGACTTTAGTCCGCCGGATTCGTCAGGGTGAACTGATTTCGCCGGCAGCCAGTGATCGCATGTATCGCCTGCTGAAAAGCATTTATTACGATGAAGGCGCATTGGCCCGAATTCCGAAGGAGATCGCGACAGCCTCTAAGACAGGAACGGTGAGCGACTCACGCTCAGAGGTGGTGCTCGTTCATGCGCCTAGTGGAGATTACGTATTTGCCATCATGACCAAGAATAACAAGGACAGGCGCTGGGTTTATGAAAATGAAGCCGCCGAACTGATTCGAGACGTATCTTCTGTCATCTGGAACCATTTGGAGCCCGATCATCAGTGGATGCCTTACGAGCAGCGCTTTTAAAATACGAGTAGCGATTTTAAAAAATATTCCGCGCTATTTTAAGACGAAGTATGCTGAATGTGTTGCATGATTTTTTCAGCATGCACGCGTGAGTTTTCGATGAACCAGAGATGCGTATCCAATCCTCCACAGACCACCCCGGCCAGATAAAGACCGGGCACATTGGTTTCCATGCTTTCCACATCGTGTGTTGGAATTTTGCGCGCCCCTTCTAATTGCACACCCAGGTTTTGTAGAAACTGAAAATGAGGTTGATAGCCAGTCATGGCGATGACAAAATCATTGGCCAGCGTCTGCTCACCTTCTGGGGTCTGTATGCGCACCTCTTTTGGATCAATCCTCAGCACCTGACTATTAAAAAACGCACGTATACTTCCCTCAGCAATCCGATTCATGATGTCCGGCCTCACCCAGTATTTCACTCGTTCACCGATCGCTGCGCCCCGAACCACCAAGGTGACCTCGGCTCCTTTTCTGTACGTCTCCAAGGCTGCGTCAATGGCCGAATTACTCGCACCTACCACGATTACTTTTTGACCCGCATAATAATGCGGTTCATCGTAATAATGGGTGACTTTGGGCAAGTCCTCACCCGGCACATTCAGCTTCATAGGAATGTCGTAGAAGCCGGTCGCTACAATCACCTTCCGGGTTGGATACATTTCCTGGCTACTCTGAACCTCGAATCGGTTTTCTTCTGCTAAGCGTTGGACCGAAAGCACCTCCTCAAAGCGATGAATGTTCAGATCGAAAGCTATTTGCACCCGCCTGTAGTACTCCAGTGCTTCCTCTCTTCCGGGTTTGGGGCCGGTCGTCATAAAGGGTACTCCCCCGATCTCCAGACGCTCTGACGTGGAAAAAAAAGTCATGTTTTTTGGGTAATTAAAAAGAGAATTGACCAAACACCCCTTCTCCAAAATCAGGTAATTCAACCCGGCTTTTTTAGCTTCGATCCCACAAGCAAGGCCAATGGGGCCGCCCCCGATAATTAGCACATCAAGCATCCTCTTCATCTTCTATTTCTTTCATGTTGGAAATCAGCTTACTGCTCGTTTTATTCAGGTCCAATGCCACCCGCTGTATAAAATTCAGCTGTTCCGTGATCAATCGTTGTTCCTCCGAATCTAAATTGTTCTCATCCAAATCATCCGGTATGCTGACCTCGATTTCGGTAAACTCCTCGGCCGATAAACTCGGATCATCATCGGGTTGAATGGCTTTAATGGTTTGCGCAAGCAGGTAAAGCGTTTTACGCAGTAATTTCACCTGTTCTCCCGTCAAAGCACTCGTATCCGCCTGCCGCACCGACTCCAGTAAAGTGACCGAAAAAGAGGAGAAAATATGGTTCAATACCACAAATTTATTCAATTCTTTGGCGTTTTTCCTTTTGCTCTTGGGCTCCGTAATCAATCGCTGGAAAGCCGACCCCATATTCGCTGTGGCAATATAAACATCTTTTCGGGCTAATTTCGCTGTGGTAATGTCCGGTGCGGACCCTGAAATGATTTGCAGTGCCTGAGCAATATAACGATAATTAGCCACCAGCAGATTTCGCATGGGATTATGCAGGTGGTTGCTTTCCCAGTTGGGGAAAATTAAATAGCTGGACACGAAAGCCAGTGCCGACCCAATCATGGTGTCCAAGATTCGTTCCTGGACGATGATAAACGTATTGGCCTCAAAAAAACTTAACATAATCAGTACATAGGGCGTCATAAACATCACGCTGATAATGTAATTGATTCGAATCAGGCTGTAGGTCGCCATGACCAAAAGGAGTAGCAGTATAAAGAGCACGACCTGATCCTGTATGAGCAAAAGGATGATAATACCGCCGAGGCCTCCAATGATAGTCCCGATGAGTCGCTGTAGGTTTCGTCGCTTGGTCAATCCAAAACCGGGCTTCAGGATCACCATGATGGTTAGCAAAATCCAGTAGCTGTTATTTCCGACGGGAATCAAGAGAGAGATTACATAGCCCATCCCCATGACGATCGCCATCCGTAACGCGTGGCGAAATGTACTGGATGCAAAGGTTAGGTTTTCCTTCAGAACCTTAAAATCCAGCTCTTGCCGATGGATGAATTTGCTATAATCGGCTTCCTCGCGATGGAAAGTGTTTTTTGGCCTTAAAGAAAAATAGCTGTAAACGTGATCGATTCTTTGACTCAGATTACGCGCATTGATCAGGATCTTTTTTAAAGGAAGCGCGTTAATGCCCTCTTCTTTCTCTATTTTATCGATCATGAGTCGGATCTTTTCCAGGTCTCGAATGAAATCGTATAGTGGTTTTGGCGTACGATTGGCATTGATCTCATACGCCATATTGTCCAATTCGTTAGCAATCCGATGGATTACGAATTTAAACTCCCTCAGCACTCCGGTATGGCCAAATTTTTTAGCGATGGCCTCATAATCATAGTGGATCGCCATGCTTTGTTCAAAAAGGTCGATGATGTCTGTGAAAATCAGCACCAATAGACGCCCCATTCGGCTATTGTCCCGGGTGATTCGCTTACTTCTAAAGAGGATTTCCCGCACACTGTCCTGATGCTCATGGACCAATACCTGCTGATCGATCAGCGCCAAGTGGTTTTTATCCATGTCTTGTTCTGGATCATAGAAATTGGCTTTCAGTCGAATGTAGTCCGCTACTTGATGGATGGACTCACTCAATTCCTGTTGTGCCAACCGATAGGGGCGCGCTTGAGATACGACCGAACTCATCAAAATATACCACGTCCCTCCGATAAAAATGTAGAGGATGTGTTCCAGGGTGTTTAAAAGATTACCCTCGATGATATCGGTGTTCAGCACCATGGCCAAGGTGGCCATGGACCCAATCGTCGCTGCGCGTGCACCATAGACGGCCAGCATCGCGTAACAAAAACTTAAAATCACAATTCCGACCAGCAGCAGGATGGGGTAGGAATTGATCAGATTCATGATAAAAGCGGTAAACACGACGAGTACCAAACAAACAAGCATGCCGTTACGACGGTGGCTGGTAGGTCCTGAGGTGTCTGCCAGTCCGATCATCAGGGCCCCTAAGGAAGCCGTGATCCCGACCTGAATATTGATAAAGTAGGAGAATAACAATGCGGGGATGAGCGTCCCCAGTGAAATCCGCACACCATCCGCAAAATATTGACCATAAAAGAAACTTTGAATTTCCTTAGATTTGCTCATTTTTGCTGTACTGATCATGTCGTGAAACAAATATACACTATTCAGGTTATAAGGTTTGGAAAACTTCCTGTATATTTGCCTTCAAACTAATGAACGAATGAAACGGACAAGATTATTTCTGATTGGGGCCATGGCGATCACTGTCACTTTCGCATCTTGTGGCTATGACAATGGTAAAGTAGGCAAGGAGCAATTATACAACAATGCTACTTTTGTCGACACGGAAGGTTTTACATTTTTAAAAACTGCCCATGAGAAAGCTGCTTATGAATTGGCACACGCGCAATACGCGTTGAATCAAGGAGTTTCCGGCGAAGCGCAAGCTTTGGCTGAGAAAATTGTAGCTACTTATACTGATTTGTTGCCTGAATTGGACGAATTGGGAGCTGAAAAGCAAGTCATTGCCAATGATCCCGGTGCTTTCGTATTTAATGCAGAAGCGCATTATGATTTAGGTACTGAAGCGTCCACGTTGCCTGCAGAGGAAGAAGACACTGCGGAGACGCCCGAAGAAGCGCCTACATTTACAGCTGCTGCTGGTTTTGACCAGCAGGCCTACCTTGCTCATGTGCAGAAGGAGCAAGCCGAGATTCTAAATCAGTTTGAGCGCGCGAGTCGTAACACCGATAAAGATTTGCGGAAATTCGCCGTTGATCGTCTGGATATTATCAAAGAAATTTATACTTTGGCAGGCGGACAGGTGGATGAAGGTGCACATCACTAAGATTTAACACAGGCTTATCATTGAGTTAACCCTGCATTGTTAATATTGGCGGATCATCCAAGTCCGTTAACGGTATTAGCAATGGAGAAGAAGCGTTATCCGATTATTAATCGGGAGATCAGTTGGCTTTATTTTAATGAGCGGGTTCTGCAGGAAGCTGCGGATCCCCGCGTTCCCTTGATCGAAAGATTAAGGTTTTTGGCCATATTTTCTTCTAACCTGGATGAATTCTACCGAGTTCGGGTGGCCTCTTTGAATCGCTTGGCGGATTTCAGTCAGAAAACCCACACTTATTTAGGGTTCGATCCGAAAAAAGTATTGTCGGAAATCAAATCCATTGTTGTTCATCAGGAAAAGCGCTTCGACTACCTATACGAGAAGGAAATCATTCCACAGCTGGAGGCAGAGAAAATCTTCATCATCACCGAGCAGCAGTTAAACGTGTCGCGCGGAGATTTTGTCCGGGACTTTTTTCGAAGACGCCTATTGCCCAACCTGGTCCCCATCATGCTGAATGAGGGCGACATACATAAACCTTTTCCCACACTGAAAGATGGACGGATCTATTTGTTGATTAGGCTCACCTTCCAAAAGAAGATTCGATA
>DASRQK010000018.1:0-6246 GCA_035645875.1 Sphingobacteriaceae bacterium
ATGACCTGACACTGGAGGAGGAAAGGTTGGTAATTTATGCCGCTCGGGATCAGTACAGTACAGACTACAAAGCACTTTTGAAGGCGTTTTTTCTGGAATTTTGAGTACCTTGAAGCATTGAATTTATTAAACCATTGATCATTGATGATAAAAACGCATGACCCGAATAGGATTACTTTCTGATACCCATAGCTTTATTGATGAGGGCATCATGAGCCATTTGGATTCCTGCGATGAGATCTGGCATGCGGGAGATTTTGGGAATATCGGAGTGGCCGATCGATTGGCTGAATTGAAGCCCCTGAAAGGTGTGTATGGGAATATAGATGGCCAGGACATTCGGAAGGTTTATCCCGAGGACTTACGCTTTCACTGTGAGGAGGTGGATGTGTGGATGACCCATATTGGAGGCTATCCGGGACGGTATCATCCCCGGGTGAAAAAGCCACTCGAAGCGGATCCGCCTCAATTATTTATTTGTGGACATTCCCATATTTTGAAAGTGATGTTCGATGAAAAGTTACAGTGTTTACATATTAATCCGGGAGCTGCTGGAAAACAAGGTTGGCATACGGTCCGTACGCTTTTACGATTTAGCATAGACGGTAATCGTATTTTGGACATGGAAGTGGTGGAACTGGGTGGTCGATGAATCTCTCATTTACACTAAGTGAGTGAGAAAAATATGGTTTTTATGGCTTTTTAGCGTAGTTTTGCATCAAATGAACCATTTGCCTGAGTGTTTGTTGTACACTAAGCATGGTTTTAGTAATCTGGATAAAACACGATAAATGGACATGACGAAAGTGACCACACTGGGTCAATTTATAATTGAGAAACAAGCTGATTTCCCTTATGCCAAGGGCGAACTTTCTCGTTTGTTGAGGGATATTGGTATTGCGGCAAAAATTGTCCATCGGGAGGTGAATAAAGCCGGTTTGATGGATATATTGGGGGACAATGGAACCTATAATATTCAGGGCGAATCTCAAAAGAAGTTGGATGTGTATGCGGATGAGCAATTTATCGCTGCGCTGCGAAGCGGGGGGGAATGTTGTGTAGTCGCCTCAGAAGAGCACGATGATTGCATATTTATTCAATCGGAAATCTCTAAAAACGCTAAATACATCGTTTGCATTGATCCCTTGGACGGTTCGTCTAATATCGATGTGAATGTTTCCATCGGTACCATCTTTTCCATTTATCGAAGGACGTCTCCTACTGATCAGCAGGTGAGCATGGAGGAGATCCTCCAGCCCGGTGTCGAGCAAGTAGCAGCTGGGTATGTGATTTATGGCTCTTCCACCATGTTGGTTTACACGACTGGGAAAGGGGTCAATGGGTTTACCCTGGATCCGTCGATCGGTGAATTTTGCTTATCGCATCCCAAAATGCGCATTCCTGAAACAGGCGTGATTTATTCGATCAATGAGGGGAATTACATCAAGTTTCCGCAAGGGGTTAAAAACTACCTGAAATATTGTCAGGTGGAGGATGCCGCCACTAAGCGGCCCTACGTGTCCCGGTATATTGGTTCCATGGTGGCCGATATTCATCGGAACTTGATCAAAGGAGGAATTTTCCTGTATCCCACCTCTTCTTCCCATCCGAATGGTAAATTGAGGCTAATGTATGAGTGTAATCCATTGGCCTTTATTGTTGAGCAGGCTGGGGGGAAGGCCAGTGACGGGGAGCGGAGAATCATGGAAATTCAACCGCATGAATTGCATCAACGGAGTCCCATATTTATTGGAAACACGGAAATGGTGGATAAGGTGGAGGAGTTTCTCCGCATGGATAAGATCCGGCAGGAGGAATTAAAGGCTGTCACGAACTTCTAACAAAAATCCTTTCAGTTTTTCGAGGGAGTCGATTACCCTTTGGTTTTCGCGGGCCCCTTTTTGATTTTCTTTCAGGTAGTCTTTAGCGCCTTGGATGGTATAGCCTTTGTCCTTTACGAGGTTAAATATGATCTTTAAGCTTTCGATGTCCTCGGGCCTAAACATCCGGTTCCCTTTTTTGTTTTTCCGGGGCTGCAAGATGTCAAACTCCTTTTCATAAAATCGGATTAGTGAGGCATTGACCCCAAATAAGGTGGTGACCTCACCCATGGAGTAGTAGCGTTTGGTTATTTCCTTTTCTTTATGAGGCATGTTATTCGACCAAATTTGATTGGCTCCCTTACAAATGTATCGAATTTTCTTATATTCGCAACGCAGAATAGTATAACCAATATGATCCTTGCCCATTAAAGACATCTGACAAGTTAAAGACACCTGACAAGTATGGATATATATCAAAGCATTGCCATAGCACTGTATTTTTTGTTAATGATCGCCATCGGCTTTTATTCGTACAAAAAATCCACGAGTAACGTAGATGAGTTTTTATTAGGTGGGCGCCGCCTGGGGCCTGTCGTTACGGCATTGTCCGCGGGAGCTTCCGATATGAGTGGCTGGCTCTTGATGGGGGTGCCAGGAGCTATGTATGCCAGTGGACTTTCCTCCAGCTGGATCGCGATAGGTTTGACCATTGGGGCGTTTTTAAATTATGTTTTAGTGGCACCGCGTTTACGAGCCTATACCGAGAAGGCCAACAATGCGATTACCATTCCGGATTATTTTGAAAAGCGTTTTCGGGATAATTCTCGTACGCTGCGCTTAATTTCGGCCCTGGTGATTATGGTGTTTTTTACCCTGTATACCTCAGCAGGCATGGTGTCGGGAGGGCGACTTTTCGAATCTGCTTTTGACATGTCATTCAATACCGGTTTAATCCTCACCAGTTCAGTAGTCGTTTTTTACACGTTTTTGGGTGGTTTCTTGGCCGTCAGTCTAACGGATTTTGTGCAAGGTACGATCATGGTGGTGGCATTGATCCTAGTTCCCATTGTCGTTTTGAGCAATGTGGGTGGGGTATCCGAGTCATTGGACCTTATTCGAACGAGGGATCCTAATTTATTGAGTTTTTGGCAGGGTGCTACTACGGTGAGTATCGTTTCCCTTTTGGCTTGGGGCCTGGGGTATTTCGGTCAGCCTCATATATTGGTCCGATTTATGGCGATCGAAAAAGTGAGTCAATTGCCTGCGGCACGCCGTATCGGTATCAGCTGGATGATTTTTTCTATGGGTGGCGCCATGATGGTGGGTTTGTTCGGGATTGCGTATATGGTGGCGAATGGGACGGAGATTAGTGATCCAGAGACGATTTTTATATATTTTTCACAGGTCTTGTTCCATCCCTTAATTGGTGGTTTTTTACTTGCTGCTATTTTGGCGGCCGTGATGAGTACCATCTCTTCTCAATTATTGGTTACTTCCAGCTCCATGACGGAGGATTTTTACAAAGCTTTCCTGAGACGAAGTGCGTCCGGAAAGGAATTGTTGTTGGTCAGTAGGCTATCGGTGCTGGTCGTGGCACTGATTGCACTGGTATTGTCCCTGAATCCACAGGATACCATTCTGGATCTGGTGGGCCATGCTTGGGCTGGGTTCGGATCTGCTTTTGGTCCCCTCATACTACTGTCCTTATTGTGGAAACGTACAAGTCGAAATGGCGCGATCGCTGGAATGGTCGTGGGTGGATTGACGGTGTTACTTTGGATATATTTGGATCACCCCTTAAAGGATTGGTATGCCATGATTCCGGGTTTTACGCTTTCTTTCATCACCACCGTGGTGGTGTCTTTATTGGATAAAAAACCTTCGCAGGAAATTCAGACGGAGTTTGAAGAAGTCGCTGCGGAAGTGAAAGCCGAATATTGATCAACATAAAAAGAGACCAATTATGAATAGACTATGGTCGGTTAATGGCCTCTATTACCCCGACCATCTCTCCGTCTGGCCCGGTAGCGAGTTACAAGGAGTACCGCCACAACGAGGAAGACGATTCCAAATATGATGGAAAAAAACATGATGCGCTCTATTTAATATCTATATGTTTTCATTCTGTTTATATTTTATGAACAGCTAACGAGCCGAATCGTTGGATCACCCTTGAACTTATCCTGGCCAGATGTGTTCTTCTTTGACTAAATTAGTTAGAAATTGGATGAACAATGAAAAATAAGCATACAGATAATAAGCGGAAAGAGGACATTGAAAGCGGAACTCTGAACCAGCAAGATACTGCAAGGGAAGCACCAATTTTACCGCCCGACGCGGCAGATGAATCGGAAGCGATAGAGCCCACCGGCCAAGACCTTAATTATAACGAAGAGGCGGGAAGTTTCGAGTTTGATCCGGAATTGGGAGAGGGCGAGTATAAGCATCCTGATCCCTATAATACTGCCGTTCCCAGGGCGCAGGATCACATGTCCACTTATGATGAAGCGAATCCATATGAGCCGGATGAGTACAGGGATAAACGTGATGGATTAGAAGAAGATTCGGGCAGCTCTTCCAATCCGGCAGTGGATCCACTCGAATAGTATAGTGAGTGGCTGATGCAGCCCACTTACAGGCCGCTTATCGCTGCCATTATAAGAATAGGGGTCTCACATCGGCATCATGCTGTAGCGCTCATAGAAAGCTTGTTCCAATGCCGCGCGATGATCTGGGTGTGCGATGCTTATGAGTGCTTTGCCTCTTTGCTTGAGGTTCAATCCGAAAAGATTCACGATTCCATGCTCCGTGATGACCCAATGCACATGACCACGGGTGGTGACTACTCCGGCACCTCTTTTCAAATAAGGCACGATACGGGATTGACCCTTCGAGGTAATGGAAGGTAGGGCGATAATCGGTTTCCCACCTTCGGAAAGCGAAGCGCCACGAATAAAGTCCATCTGTCCGCCAATCCCCGAAAATTGATACGTGCCGATGGAATCTGCACATACCTGGCCGGTCATATCGATTTCTATGGCACTGTTGATGGCCGTCATTTTAGGGTTTTGTCGGATCACAGCCGTGTCGTTTACGTAGGCAATGTCCATGACCAAGACGCGGGGATTGTCGTCTACAAAATCATAGAGTTTCCGCGTCCCGGCGAGGAATCCCGTCACCGTTCTGCCGTTTTTGACCTTTTTTAGGCTGTTATTAATGACACCACTTTCTAATAATGGAATGACCCCGTCGGACAGCATTTCGGTATGAATGCCCAGGTTCTTGTGTCCCGTGAGGTTTTGTAGGACTTGATCTGGAATACTGCCTATCCCCATCTGTAGCGTGGCGCCATCTTCGATCAAAGAAGCTACGTGACGTCCAATGGTTTGGATGGCACCGTTTATCTTTTGCGAGTAATCAATTTCTGGCAGCTCGAGTTCTTCATAGACCAAGTGATCAATGTCCCGAACGGAGATGAAACCGTTTCCATGGGTGCGGGGCATGTTTGGATTGACCAAAGCGATCACTTTTTCGGCATTTTCTACGGCCGCCTTCGCAATATCGACCGAGGTGCCCAATGAGCAATACCCGTGTTGATCCGGCACCGAAACTTGAATGAGTGCGACATCGAGGGTCAAGATTTTCTGATGGAAAAGTTGGGGAATTTGACTCAGGAAAACAGGGACATAATCGCCCCCATTTTCATCGATCAGGGAACGAATATTTTGACTGACGAAAAGGGAATTGAAATAGAAACTCTTTTTGAATTCTGGCGTGTTGAAATTGATGTCTCCCAGATTCGTAATACTGGTCAATTCTACATTTCTGAGCTCTTCATGTCGGGCCAATAAGGCATTCACCAATGGAATCGGTGTCGCTGCACTCCCGTGTATAAACACTCTATTTCCGGATTTGACCACTTTTAGTGCCTCTGTCGCACTGACGTAATTTTCTTTCATTTATCCTTTTGACTTATTCGGGCATACTTTCACGAAAGTAGTCATTTTCTTTGTATCTTTTTTTTGCCTGATCGAGTTTGTTGATAAAGTGAATACGAAGTTCCTCTGGCCCTACAATGGAAATAAGACCAGCATAGCCTAAAATCAGCGTTTCGAATTCTGGGTTATGGATGACCTCGAGCTGGAACAAGGCACCTTCATCGGTTCTTTTAATCAAACTCTGGCTACTATGAAGTGGTAACGTTAATAAATAGGGCACAAATATATTGTCTACAAATAGAGTGACCCTTAATGGACTTTCGCCATGGTACGTAATGCCGATGGTGTTCTTAAAATAGACTATAGGATCGAAGATATCATTGGTTATGTAGTCTATGCCGGGGGCTGTCTTTGTGTGGATGATACGATCCAGTGCATACGTGGTAATGACCCGGTGTTTATGAATAAGTCCAAGTAAATACCAA
>DASRQK010000019.1:0-2663 GCA_035645875.1 Sphingobacteriaceae bacterium
TAAAACTAAATTAAAACTATGAAGAAGTATTTTTACACCCTGTTTTTCGCTCTTTTTTGTCTGATCGCCACCGGACAAACCAAGCTACCGGTCGATTCGGTCATCATTACCAAACACACCACAACGATTAAGGGGCAAACCATTCAGTACACTGCCCATAAAGGCACACAGCCTGTTTGGGACGATGCAGGAAATCCGATCGCTTCCCTGGATTACACCTACTACGAAAGAGATGGAATTACAGATAAGGACACCAGACCTTTGGTGATTTCCTTCAATGGCGGCCCCGGATCGGCTTCCGTTTGGATGCAGATCGCGTATACCGGACCGACCTTAATTAATATCGATGACGAAGGTAATCCCGTACAGCCCTATGGTTTCAAAAAAAACCCCTACTCCATCCTGGACGTGGCAGACATTATTTTTATCAATCCCGTAAACACCGGTTATTCCAGAATATTAGACGAGAAGGTGAGCCGATCGACTTTTTTTGGGACCAATGCGGATATTCGCTACCTCGCCTCGTGGATAAACAATTTTGTCACTCGCCAGAATCGCTGGCCCTCACCTAAATACCTCATTGGTGAAAGCTACGGAACCACCCGGGTGTCGGGATTGGTCCATGAATTACAAAATAACCACTGGATGTACTTCAATGGAGTGGTTTTAGTATCTCCGACGGATTTAGGGATTAAAAGAGATGGCCCGGTTGGCGCGGCATTGACCCTGCCTTATTATGCGGCTACTGCGTGGTATCACGATAAATTACCCGGTAATCTTCAGCAAAAAGATTTAACAGACATGTTGCCAGAGGTAGAACATTTTACGGTGAATGAATACATTCCTGCATTGGTAAAAGGAGGCTTATTAACGGCGGCTGAGAAACAGGCATTGGCCCGAAAAATTTCGCAATACTCGGGCATATCGGAAAAAGTAATCTTACAGAACAATCTACAAATTTCCACCAATCTATTCTGGAAGGAATTACTGCGGGAAGAAGGATATACCGTGGGACGTTTGGACTCTCGTTACCGGGGAATTGATAAAAGAGATGCAGGCGAGCGGCCGGATTACAATGCTGAATTAACTTCTTGGTTACATTCCTTTACGCCGGCCATCAATCACTACATGAGAACTGCGCTAAATTTCAAGACGGATTTGAAGTATAATATGTTTGGTCCGGTTCATCCTTGGGATCGAAGTAATGACCGTACGGGAGAAAGTTTGCGTCAAGCCATGGCGATTAACCCCTACCTTCACGTTTTGGTGCAAGCGGGTTATTACGATGGGGCCTGTGACTACTTTAGTGCCAAGTATAACATGTGGCAAATGGACCCTTCGGGAAAATTGCAAGATCGCATGCATTATGAAGGCTACCGTAGCGGACATATGATGTACCTGAGAAAATTGGATTTGGAAAAGGCAAATGAGGATCTTCGGGTCTTTATACAAGCATCTACGCCGGCACCTGGTACGCCAGCAGCATTTTAATTCTGGTAATAAAAATGGTAGATGATTAAAATCAGGCGTTGATGGTTTTCCACAGGAGATCCTTCAACGCCATGATATTTTTACCAGACACGGAAGAAATAAAAATATGAGGAATGCCGGCCGGAATCTTGGCGGCCATTTCTGACTCCAGTTCTTCATCCAGCATATCAGACTTACTGATCGCTAAAACCCGGGGTTTATCCATCAACTCTGGATTAAATGCCGTTAGTTCACGCAGCAAAATCGCATATTCTTCGGAAATTTCACGACTCGTATCTGCCGGGATTAAGAACAGTAACACCGAGTTTCTTTCGATATGCCGAAGGAAACGGTGTCCCAAGCCCTTGCCTTCGGATGCGCCTTCGATGATGCCTGGGATATCGGCCATCACAAAGGATTTATTGTCCCGGTAGTTCACCATGCCGAGATTAGGTACCAAGGTGGTGAATGGATAATCCCCTATTTCAGGTTTAGCGGCTGAGACGACGGAAAGCAAAGTGGACTTACCCGCGTTCGGGAATCCTACTAAACCGACATCGGCTAAAATTTTCAATTCCAGGATCCGCCACTCTTCTTTGCCGTCTTCGCCGGGTTGTGCGTATCGCGGGGTCTGCCGAGTCGAGCTTTTGAAATGCCAGTTACCCTGACCACCTCTTCCGCCAGCAGTTAAAATGCGTTCTTCTCCGTCTTCGGTGATTTCAAAAAGCACTTCACCGGTTTCTGCATCCTTCGCGACCGTACCCAATGGAACTTCTAAGACATCGTCTTTACCATCTGCTCCGGTTCGAAGACTGCTCCCACCAGGCTGACCGTTCTCTGCAATTACATGTTTACGAAATTTGAGGTGTAGGAGTGTCCATAATTGAGCGTTGCCTCGCAGAATAATATGCCCCCCACGCCCTCCGTCACCTCCATCAGGTCCGCCTTTCGCTGTATGCTTATCTCGATGGAGATGGGCAGAGCCTGCTCCTCCTTTGCCGGATCGGCAACAGATTTTTACATAGTCAACGAAATTGGACCCTTGTGCCACGATGAGTTTCTTTTTGTGTTTATTATTTTGTGGTCGAATACGTTTCTATGACAGCACTAATGTCACTAAATATTGCATCGATATCACCGATGCCATTCACGCGCTGTGCCTTACCTTGTGCTTCGTAATAAGGCAACACATG
>DASRQK010000020.1:0-3113 GCA_035645875.1 Sphingobacteriaceae bacterium
AGGACCTCTAACTTATTCGTTCCACTACGGCGGCCAACCGTAACACAAATCTTAGTCGTACCGATGTCCAATCCGACGACGATCGGCGCATCTGAATCAGAAGCTATTCTTGTTTTCATAATCATTGAGTGTTTAAACTATTACTACCTAATTGAACCAGTGAGTCCTTTTCTATACCTGTACTATCTATAGTACAAACCAACTGATCCTTATACTTTAAATTGACCTTATCGTAGGCCCTAGGCCCCACCTTGGGAAGTATACCACGATAAAAAATCATTAACTTTTCAAATTTCCCCTCCAAGTCTTGAGCATCGCCCAAAACAATGGTGTGTTTACCGGCACTGGGAATCAACTCGATATCCCCCTCCGGATTCACATAAATCTGCGCGATCTGTTTTGACCAAATCGAATCCTTAGAAATGAATTGAGCCAAATGAAACAAGCCCCGCACCAATTCCGTCTCCACACTATCCAAAGGTTGTTCAATCCCCTCCGCAATCCCACCGTGCGCTAGGGGAACACGAGGAGCATAAACAGGCGATAATGGAAGTTTGATGCCTGTTTCATCCACATAATAACCCTCTCCATTTTGATCAATTATTCGCAATGCCGCCTTTCGCTGCCACAATTGAACATGCAACAACCCATTCATATCGGAACTCACGCGAGCTTTTGAAACATAAGGGAGCTCAGAAAGTCGCTGCTCGATCTCATGAATGGGAATACTCTCCAGGGTACGCCCCTGTAATTGACCATACTCCTGTGTGATGAGGCGTTCAATATCTTTTTCCGCGATGAAAGCTTCCGCGCCCAAAATATCAATCTGCAGCGCATTGCAAGCCTGCTCGCTACTTCGAACCTGAATGGTCCCCATCAGCAGCACTATACCGGTAATCCCGCCTACCAAATAGGCCGCATATAGCACGATACGCCATGGGAAACGGAATTTTCTTTTAGCCATCACGTAAAACCTCCTTTAACACCTGAACTAATTGATCAATATTTCCTGCCCCAGCGGTCAGAAGCACCTCGGGTTTGTTCGCTTTCACATATTCTTTGATAGCCTCTGCGCTCAATAAATGCTTCTCCGGCCCGCTGATTTGGTCCAATAAGACCGCCGAATCTACTCCCGGTATAGGAAGCTCCCGTGCGGGGTAAATGTCCATCAACAATAAAGTGTCGACTTGTCCCAATTCTTCCGCAAATTGCGCCATAAAGTCCCGCGTCCTGCTGTATAGGTGGGGTTGAAAAACCAAGGTCAGTTTCTTGTGCGGATACAGTTCCCTCACCGAGCCTAAAAAAGCCTTTAATTCGGCAGGATGATGTGCGTAATCGTCAATATAAACATGCTGCTTATTGTTTACTATGTACTCAAACCTCCGTTTAACACCCGCAAAACTGGCCAGCGCGGCTTTAATAGCATGGGGATCAATACCTAATTCCAGCGCTACCGTGATGGCTGCTACTGCATTGGACACATTATGCTTGCCAGGAATACCCAAACGTATGGCCTCGATGGCGTATTGATCCGAAACGTAGTCGAAATAATAACTTCCATCTACAATTTTAATATGGGATGCGTGGACTTGCCCGACTTGATCCCCTGAGTACGAAATATCGTAGTCAAAGGGCAGCCCTTCGTGAATGATTCTTTTACCCTGCGGGGAGACTTGCGCTAAAAATAAACGAAATGAATCGTGGAGCTGGGATTGATCCCCATAAATATCCAAATGATCGGCATCTGCTGAAGTAAGTATCGCGATGTCCGGGTGTAAGGTCAGGAAAGAACGATCGTATTCATCCGCCTCGACGACCAATACTTTATTATCCCCAAAAAGGGTGTTGGTGCCGTAATTCGTGGTAATCCCGCCCAAAAAGGCGGAGCATCCATAACCCGTGTCTGTTAAAATATGAGCGATCAGACTGGAAGTGGTCGTTTTTCCATGGGTTCCGGCTACGGCGATTGTGTATTGCCCCTGGCTGATCAAGCCTAACACTTCCGCTCGCTTGTGCAAGATGTGTCCTTGCTCCCGAAAACGGCTCAATAAAGACAAATCACCGGGTAACGCGGGTGTGAATACGATCAGCGTCTCCGAGTCAGCGACACGAAATTCGGTCTTCACCAAGTCAAAATCGTCCGTATAGATCACAGGAATTCCTTCCTGAACCAGCGCGCGGGTCAATGCGGTTTCCGTCCGATCATACCCCGCTACTTCACAGCCCATATGCCTGAAATAGCGAGCAAGGGCGCTCATTCCTATGCCGCCTATACCTAAAAAGTACACATATTTGACCTGATCGATATTCATTTATCTTGTTTTTCGCCCCCCTTCTGCAATTTTTAGAACTTCTTTTGCGATTACGATGTCTGCATCGAGCAGTGCCATCCGACTCATATTGGCTGACAACACCTGCAAACGCGCCTCATCCGACAATAAAGCCTTTGCGGCCAAAATCAGCTGATCGTCCGCCTCACCATCACGAATCATCACCGCAGCATCTTGTTGGGTCAACGCTTGCGCATTCTTGGTCTGATGATCTTCAGCCACATTGGGAGAAGGCACCAGAATAACTGGCTTGCCTACTACACACAATTCTGCGATGGTGCCTGCACCAGCACGAGAAACGATCAGATCAGCTGCCGCATAAGCCAGGTCCATTTCCATGATAAACGGATAAACCCGAATGCCGACTGCCTGAATCGATTTTAACGCGTCGTAATAATGCTTACCGCACTGCCAGATTAATTGGATCTGCTCCTTGACCAAATCCGTATAAGCGCCGGACATGACTTTATTCAATGTCCTAGCACCTAAACTGCCACCGGTCACCAGTATGGTTTTCTTTGTTGGATCCAAACCAAAGAAACTCATCGCCTCCTCTCTTTTGCCGGAGATTTGAACGGCCTCCGGTCGAATGGGGTTTCCCGTTAAAAGAATGCGGTCAGCTGGAAAGAACCGTTCCATCCCAGTAAATGCTACACAAATCTTAGCGGCTCCAGCACCCAGGTTTTTATTGGTTACTCCGGCAAAGGAGTTTTGTTCTTGTATGAGATACGGAATTTTCATCCTTCGAGCAGTCAACAATAAGGGGCCAGAGGCGTAACCTCC
>DASRQK010000021.1:0-7464 GCA_035645875.1 Sphingobacteriaceae bacterium
AAGACGCTATCGTGCTGGATCTACGGTACAATACCGGTGGAAACGTGCATGATAAGGTTTTACAATTTCTTTCCCAACGCCCCTATTTACAGTGGCAATACCGGGGCGGAAAGCGGTCTCCACAAAGTAATTTTGCACCTTCCGGCAAACCCATCGTCCTGCTGATCAATCAACAGTCTTTGAGTGATGCCGAGATGACCGCGGCCGGCTTCAAGGCGCTTAACCTCGGGACGGTGATCGGAACGGAGACGTATCGCTGGATCATTTTCACCTCTTCTAAAGGATTGGTAGATGGCTCTTCCTACCGGGTGCCCGGCTGGGGAACCTATACCTTGGATGGGGACAATCTGGAACTCACCGGTGTAGCACCGGATATCGAGGTACACAATACCTTTATGGATTTGGTGGAAGATCGGGATCCTCAACTGGAAAGAGCCGTTCAGGAGATCTTAAAACAATTATAGAAATCAACTGGCCCCAAAACTTTGCCAATAATGCAAGTAATCCTTTTATTTTGGTTATTTTTGGAGCAAACTCTTAATTCATAAAACATGAAATTCTTTATAGATACCGCAAACCTGGATCAAATCAGAGAGGCTCAGGATCTCGGCATTCTGGATGGAGTAACGACCAATCCCAGCCTGATGGCTAAAGAAGGCATCAGTGGCGAACAAAACGTGATCAACCATTACAAAGCGATCTGCGACATCGTAGATGGAGACGTCAGCGCAGAAGTGATCGCTACCGACTATGAAGGCATCATCCGCGAAGGTGAAGCATTGGCCGCATTGGATAGCAAAATCGTGGTCAAAGTTCCCATGATCAAAGAGGGAATCAAAGCCATCAAATACTTTAGCAGTAAGGGAATCAAAACGAATTGTACACTGGTGTTTTCTGCTGGACAGGCTTTATTAGCCGCTAAAGCAGGTGCGACCTACGTATCCCCATTTATCGGACGTCTGGACGATGTGTCCACCGATGGCTTGGGATTGATCGAGGATATTCGCCTAATCTACGACAATTATGGCTTTGGAACCGAAATTTTAGCGGCTTCCGTTCGTCATCCTATGCATATTTTAGATTGTGCTAAAATTGGTGCAGACGTGATGACCGGGCCTTTATCAGCCATCTTGGCCTTGTTGAAGCACCCACTGACCGATAACGGTTTGGCCCAATTCTTGGCGGATCACGCCAAAGCTGCAGGTAAATAACCGCGCCGTAGGCGCAATTCGTTTTCTTTTTTGCTCTTAAAATGTCAAGACATTTTAAGAGCAAAAAAGAAATTAATAGCACAATTCTTCCTGAAGCTTTTCCAGTTCCTCCTTTACAAACCCGACCAATTCCCGGACGTACTTAGCGGAGAAATCAAAACGGATTCCGGCTGTTTCGTAAATTTCCGGAATTGTCTTGGTATAGCCCAGTCGCAGGGCCGCCAGGTATTGTTCCAAAGCACGCGCCGGATCTTCCCGATAATTTTTCCAAATCGCGATCGCACCCAATTGGGCCATGCCGTATTCTATGTAGTAAAACGGCACTTCATAAATATGCAATTGTTTCTGCCAGAGGTTAGCCCGCTCTTCTTCCAAGCCGAACCAATCCGCAAAACCAGCTCCATAACGCTCGTAAATCTTCAGCCAAGCTGCCTCCCGCTCCTGCGTACTGTGCTGTGGATGGAGGTACAACCAGTGCTGAAACTCATCAATGGTCGCGACCCAGGGTAAGGTCTTTAAGACATCCTCGAGCTGCTCTTCCTTGGCCCGCAGCAGGTCCGAACGGTCAGGAAAAAACACCTCCCATTGATCCATGGAAATTAATTCCATACTCATCGACGCCAATTCGGCCACCTCACTGGGTACCTCCTTAAAATCATTCAATTCTAGATCTGCCGAGATGAAGGTATGAAGCGCATGCCCACCTTCGTGTAACATGGTCGTCAAATCGCTGAACGTGCCTGCAGCATTCATAAAAATAAAAGGCATTCCAGTGGCAGCTAAGGGGTAATTATAGCCACCCGGAGCTTTTCCCTTACGGCTGTCCACATCAAAAAGACCACGCGCGCTCATGGTGGATAGGCATTGTCCGATATAGGGATCCAAGGCGGTAAAAGCCTGAATCGTTTTCTCGATCAATTCCGATCCGCTTTGAAAAGGCCGTAAGGCTGGGCGTGCTTCCGTGTCCACTTCCATGTCCCAAGGCCGAAGGGAAGGAAGCCCGAGTTTTTCACGACGCTTTTCAGCTTGAATGCGAAGGAGGGGCACGACTTCTGAAGCAATGGCTTGGTGAAAATCCTCACAGTCTTCCGCCGTATAATCAAATCGTCCCAAAGCCCGGAAGGAATAATCCCTAAAATTCGGAAAATCGGCCTGTAGGGCCACGCGATGTCGCAGGTCACGAAGCTCGTCGAAGAGCTCGTCCAATCCATTTTTATCCTCCAACCGACGAGTATGGATCTTCTTCCAGATGCTTTCGCGTTTTTCCCGATCTGTACCTTTCAACATCACGGCAGCTTGGGCCAAGGTCAATTCCTGTCCATTGTCCCGAATCGTCATCGCCCCCGCGATGGCTCCATACCGTTGTTGAGCGACTTGGATCTGTGTGAGTAAAGGCACGTTTTCTTCCCGATAAAGCGAAATGGAGTTGGCGACTTGGCGAAGGTATATGCCATACGTATGTTCATCCAATTCAGTGCTCAGTGGATGCGCATGCAATTTTTTATCCAATTCATTCGAAATGGAAGCCAGTTTAGGTTCGATTTCCGTGGCAAAGAATTCGAAATCGGCTAAGTATTGGGAGTTCTCCGTATCACAAGTCATTCGAATGTATCGCCAGGCGTAATCTTCCTGTAAAAACGCATCCAATTCACTCCGATCCCGAAGCCAGCGTTCCAAACTCGACAAACCTGTCAATTCCCTGTCCTTTAGCTCACGAAAAATAGGGGCTAAACCTTCCCAAGTAATGGGCATATTTTTATCGATCAAGGCTGCTTTCGGTTCAACGTTCTTCCCGTCTGCTCCCAAAAAAATCTTTAAGACCTTGGTGATGGCTTCGGTTTCAATCAGAAAACCATCGTGTCCGTAAAATGAATCTATTTCTTCATAAACGGCATGAGGTATATGATTGGCCAAGAATTTCTGTTCATCGATGGGGAACAATAGATCCGAACTCACGCCCAGCACCAAGGTGCGGGCACGCACCTGCGACAATGCCCCTTCCAGACTTCCTCGTCCCCGGCCAACATGATGGCTGTCCATGGCCTTCGATAAATACCAATAGCTGTAGGCATTGAAACGATTGACCAGTTTTTCGCCCTGATAATTTTGATAAGAAGCGGCCTTGTAGTCATCCAGTTTTTCCAGATCCGTTTCTAACTGAGTGGCGCCGTAGGTAGTGTACGTTCGATATGATAAAAGCGCAATGGATCGGGCCGCTTTCAGTCCTTCCTCCCCACCCCGGAGTTGATTCGCTTCGAAAGTGGGATCGGTTCGAATGGCCAATCGTTGGCTTTCATTAAAAGCGATTCCCCAGGGAGAATGAACGGCATTGGTGGCGATCAGCACCAATCGGCGGATACGATCAGGCTGCAGAATGGACCACTCCAGGGCTTGCTGTCCACCCAATGACCCCCCAATCAGCACCGAAATCTGATCGATACCTAAATGATCAGCCAAGATCTGGTGCGCCCCGACGATATCCCGAATCGTAAATGCCGGAAAGGATAGGAAATAAGGCTGCCCGGTCGCTTTATGAATGCTTAAGGGATTTGTCGTTCCATAGGGAGAACCCAATACATTCGCACAAACCATAAAGTGCTCCCTGGGATTGAACAAATTTTCAGGACCGAACAGCCCCGGCCACCAGTCAAATACGTCTGAATTCGCCGTCAAAGCATGACATACCCAAATCACATTGTCCCTTTTTCGATTGAGCGTACCGTAGGTATGGTAGGCAATATTGAGCTCCTGGAGCTGCTTGCCGCTTTCCAATTGAAAAGGTTTAGGATGCGTGTATGTTTTTGTTTCCATGTATTTGATGTTAATTAAATGGCATCAAAAGCCTGCTGAAAATCTGCTTTGATATCATCGATATGTTCTATTCCCAGGGAAATGCGCAGTTCACCCGGAATCACACCCGCTGCTTCTTTAGCCTCGTCGCTGAGCTGTTGATGCGTCGTCGCCGCCGGATGCGTAATCAGCGTTTTGGTATCGCCCACATTCACCAGATGACTGATTAATTGGACTTGATTGATCAATGCATTGGCCCGTTCAGGTCCGCCCTTCACGATAAAGGATAAAACTGCCCCAAAGCCATTACGCAGGTATTTTTGAGCGTTCGCGTGATGTGGACTGCTTTTCAGCCCCGGATAATTAACACTTTCTACTTCGGGATGACTCGCTAACCAATTTGCTAATTCGAGGGCATTATCGACCTGACGTTGAACTCGGAGCGATAAGGTTTCCACCCCTTGGATCAATTGAAAAGCATTAAATGGAGATATGGCCGGTCCGAAATCACGTAATCCTTCCACGCGTGCCCGCAGTGCAAATTGGATATTGCCAAAAGGCCCATCTACACCAAACACATCGCTGAACACCAAACCGTGGTACCCTTCAGACGGTTCACTGAATTGTTTAAATTTACCGTTTCCCCAGTTATAGTTACCGGCATCCACAATGATGCCACCAATACTGTTTCCCTGCCCACCAATCCATTTGGTAGCGGATTGAACCACTACGTTCGCGCCGTGATCAATGGGACGGAACAAATATCCTGCCGCACCAAAGGTGTTATCCACGATCAATGGCAAATCATATTTTTTGGCTACCGCTGCCACCCGGTCAAAATCCGGTATATTAAAACTTGGATTTCCAATGGTTTCCAAGTAAATCGCTTTGGTGCGCTCATCGATCAATGCTTCGATATTTTCCGCAGAGTCGTTCTTCGCTAGGCGGGCTTCTATGCCCAGGCGTTTGAAAGAAACCTTAAATTGATTGTAGGTTCCGCCATATAGATTGGCCCCACTGACAAAATTGTCCCCGGCTTCCAGAATATTGGTCAATGCCAAAAATTGAGCCGCCTGCCCCGATGCGACCGCCAGACCCGCTACACCACCTTCCAGGGCAGCGATTCGCTTTTCGAGCACATCCGTCGTCGGGTTCATGATACGGGTGTAGATATTTCCAAACTCCTTAAGGGCGAAAAGATTAGCTCCGTGATCGGCGTCTTTGAAGACAAAGGAAGTGGTCTGATAAATCGGTACTGCTCTGGCACCCGTAGTGGGATCTACTGCTTGTCCGGCATGTACTTGTAAGGTTTCGAATCGTTGGTTTTCTTGTGACATAATGATAATGTATTGATAATGAGTATTGAATGTTTTAATTATAAAATCGTTAATCTAAAAGATGACCCGAAAAGATCATCCGGCCAGAAAATAAAATGGACAGGTGAGGCTTAAAAAATAAATGAAAATGAATCACAGTAAGTTCTGTGGCCGATCACCGTCAAAAATTCTGGGTGGCCCGTGACTGCACCAATGCCCTGGGCAGTGCAGTCTCATTAAGCTGTTGTTCGTGGGGGCCAGTTACCAACAACAGCATAGCATCATCATACACATTCGGCTATTTTGGGTGATAGCGAAATGGCATGAAGCCGGATGATTGCTGATATGTTGTAACTGTTCGTTCATTATAACTTGTTCCATCTTCACAAATGGCACAGGGCAAACATACAGAAAATTTATAATAGTCCAAATATTTTTGTTTATTTTTCATTTTTTCTGTGCATTTGGGAAAATTTCGATAACATTGTATCATGCTTTACCTCGTCCCTACCCCAGTTGGCAATTTGGAAGACATGACCTTCAGGGCCATTCGGATCCTGAAGGAAGTGGATATCATATTGGCCGAAGACACGCGGACCAGTGGAAAGCTGTTAAAACACTTCGAGATCGAAACCAGGATGTTTGCGCATCACCAACACAATGAACATAAGGCGCTAGATGAATTGATCCGTCTGATTTTGGAGGAAAATAAGCAAATCGCGCTGATATCGGACGCCGGTACTCCAGCCATTTCAGACCCCGGTTTTCTGTTGGTGAGGGAAGCGATTCATAACCATATCCCGGTTTCCTGCCTACCCGGCGCGACCGCATTTGTCCCTGCTTTGGTCAATTCTGGCTTACCAGCGGATCGATTTTCCTTTGAAGGTTTTTTGCCGGTAAAAAAAGGTAGACAAACCATGCTGAAAGCCCTAGCCTCCGAACCTCGAACCATGATTTTTTATGAATCCCCACACCGAATCGTCAAATCGCTCCACGATTTCAGCACCTATTTCGGAGAAGAAAGGCCAGCCAGCGTATCCCGGGAGATCAGCAAGATATATGAAGAAACCGTCCGTGGGACCCTCATAGAGCTGAAAACACATTTTGAAAGCCATCCGCCGAAGGGCGAGTTTGTGATTTGTGTAGCAGGAGCGGGAAGGAGCAAGGACTGAGCAGTGCTAATTAAATGTGCACGATCGAGTCTTTAATCTTTTTATCTTTGCTCTTTGTTTCAATGAGCCTTATGTCTTTAATCTTTTTATCTTTGTTCTTTAATCCCAAATTCTTTGATCCCATATAAAGAATGAAAAACAATTATGCACTGGCCCTACTAAGCGCGGCCCTACTTTGGTTGGCTTGGCCTCCATTTCCCTATACAGGCGTGATCTTGTTGTTTGCATTTGTGCCGTTACTTTATGCTTTTGAGCGCATTATGCGAAGCGACCTTCCTAAAAAAGGAAAAAAGATATTTCTCACGGGGGGGGTGACGGCCTTGGTCTGGAATACTTCCTGCATCTATTGGGTATATAATTCGGTCGCTTCCGTGATGCCGGTTTATGCAGCCATACCCATTTCGCTGATTCCATTTGGTTTGGGCGCTTTGTTGATGGCCTTGGCTTTTCGGGCTTATTATCAATTACGTAAAAAGCACAACATCTACTGGTCACTACTGGGCCTGACGGGTTTTTGGATCAGTTATGAATACCTTCACCAAAGTTGGGATTTGGCTTTTCCCTGGATGACATTGGGCAATGGCTTTGCCAGTAGCACGACTTTGGTCCAATGGTATGAATATACCGGAGTTTACGGTGGTTCAGTCTGGGTTTTACTGACCAATGCTTTGATCTTTCTTCTGATACTCTCCATCAGGGATGGATTTGAAAAAGCGCATCGCATTCGCCTTTCTTTGGCGCTGGCTGCATTAATTTTGATTCCGATCAGTATATCCTTGGTCCGCTATTCGGGCTACGAAGAACATGTGAACCCTTCGGAAGTCGTAGTTGTTCAACCGAACATTGATCCCTATGGAAAATTCAATTCCATTCCTCCCCATGAACAAATCCAGCTCCTGATTTCCTTGTCACAAGAGGCAGGAAAAGTTAATACCGAGTTTTTCATTTGGCCGGAGACGGCGATTGCACATCGGT
>DASRQK010000022.1:0-6345 GCA_035645875.1 Sphingobacteriaceae bacterium
TGATAAGCTTTCTGGTAAATGGAATCTTGAATTTCATCCAATAATTTGACCAATCGATCTGAAAGGCCTTCCTGAGGTACGGTTTCCTTAGTCTGATTGTCTCTTCGGGACAATTCCACCGTACCGTTCTGAAGATCTCTCCCCCCAATGGCTATGCGTAGCGGTACACCCTTCATCTCCCATTCGGCAAATTTAAAGCCAGGGCGGTGTGTATCGCGATCATCAAATTTGACGACGATTTGTTGTTTCTTTAGCGTGGCAATCCATTGGTCAGCCAACTCCGTAATTTGGGCCAATTCTTCTGCAGTTTTATATATAGGAACAATGACAATGTGAATAGGCGCCAACTTTGGCGGTAAAACCAAACCTTGGTCATCCGAATGCGCCATGATCAATGCACCGATCAGTCGGGTAGAAACACCCCATGAGGTCGCCCAAACATGGTCTAACTTTCCTTCCCTATTGGTGAATTTCACGTCGAACGCTTTCGCAAAGTTTTGTCCCAAAAAATGGGAAGTGCCGGCCTGAAGTGCCTTTCCATCTTGCATGAGCGCCTCAATACATAAAGTATCCAATGCACCTGCAAAGCGCTCTGTTTCCGTTTTGCGGCCCTTGACCACCGGAACAGCCATCCAATTCTCGACAAAGTCCGCATATACACGTAACATTTGATCAGCTTCCGCTTTTGCCTCTTCTGCGGTGGCATGTGCCGTATGCCCTTCCTGCCATAAAAATTCGGCAGTTCGCAAAAACAGACGCGTCCGCATTTCCCATCGAACGACATTGGCCCATTGGTTAACCAAAATAGGTAAGTCCCGATACGATTCGATCCAACCTTTATAGGTATTCCAGATGATCGTTTCAGAAGTAGGCCTGACGATCAATTCTTCCTCCAATTTAGCTTCTTCGTCGACAATGATCTGTCCATTTCCGTCATTTTTTAAGCGGTAATGAGTTACGACGGCGCATTCCGTAGCAAAACCTTCCACGTGAGAGGCTTCTTTTGAAAAAAAGGATTTGGGAATAAACAGTGGGAAGTATGCATTACTATGTCCCGTATCTTTGAACATTCCATCCAATACTGCCTGCATTTTTTCCCAAATTGCATAGCCGTAGGGCTTGATAACCATACAACCGCGAACAGCCGAATGTTCGGCCAGGTCTGCTTTCACCACCAGTTCATTATACCATTGGGAGTAATCTTCTGCTCTACTCGTTATTCCTTTGCTCATTTTGAATTCTACTGTTTTTTTCGTATTTTGGTATGATGGAGCCACTTTTGACACCGAAAACAAAGGTAACCTGTTTTAAGCTAAAAAGGGAATAATTTTTGCATTAGCATTAAACCAAAAGCAGTCTAAGTGGTCTAAATTAGAAAGGAAAGTGGATTTCTTGGACGAAAGGATATAAAATGAAAAATAATATATTGATAATAAGCTCGATAGCCGTAACAACATCCTTGTTGTTGAGCTCCTGTGCTACTCAAAATGCAGGAGTATTTAGGGATGATGTATACCATAATAATGCACAAGCGGTCGAAAAGGCATACCAAAGTCCCGATTATTATTACGACTCGGATCAATACGTAGCGTCTCAGGATGATACTTATTATTCCGATGAATATACGGATGATGCGTATTATGCAGATGAAGGATTTTATGCTGATGAATACGCAGACAGTGAATATGCTAAACGCTTCGATCGATTTTATTACTATACGCCGGGCGTCTCGTATTTTGACCCCTATTACGATCCCTTATATTCAGGATATGGCATGTACGGTGGTTATGGGGGATATTATGGACATGGCGGATTTTATGATCCTTGGTTTTCCCGTGGTTACAATAGCCGATTCAGTTTTGGGTTCGGTTGGGGTATAGGACATACGGCATATTATGATCCTTTCTATTCATGGGGTTGGAGTGGTTATCCGTATTACGGAAGAAATTACTGGGGACCTTATTCTTATAACCGATGGGGATATAACCCATGGGGTGGATATGGTTATGGATATTACAATCCGGGATACTATTATGGCGGTTCTTCCCGAACCATGTCTGTGCGTTCTTCGGCTCGTGACCAAATGAATGTCCGGTCTTCCAACTCACCTACCCGTGTTTCTAACGCCGCTTTGGTGAGGGGGATTGAAGGGCGAATTGCAAATCGTTCCAGCGACAATAGAACACGTACATCTGGAAGTAGGGATGCTGCTATTCGAAGCGGAACACGAACTGGCACACGGGAAACAGGCGTCAGACCTTCTTCTACGACAAGACGTACGCCAAATAGCGAGCGAGTGCTCACACCCAGATCTGGGTCTGATAATAGAGCAGTACGCCCGACTACGACTCGGCCAACCACTACTCGTCCAACGACGACTAGACCGACGACGACTAGACCGACGACAACTAGACCAACGTCTACTCGTCCGACAACAAGGCGTCCAACAACGACAAGACCTACGTCTACACGTCCAACTACTACACGACCAACGACGACTCGTCCAACGACGACTCGTCCAACGACCAACAGACCGGCCTCGTCTTCAGGATCACGTGTCTCGAATCCACCAAGTAGATCTACAGGATCATCCGTGTCTTCCGGAAGTTCAACCCGTAGTAGTGGAACAACAACACGTTCGACGGGTAGTCGTAATCGTTAATTTCAAACACATGCCCCCGTGCAGGGATGAATATTAGTTGATAGTGAGAAAGAACAGATCCAATGAAATTGAAAAACTTGAAAATCGGGGTGATCACGTTAGTTGCGCCCTTCTTGTTACTTCCGGCATTCCAAGCTGAAGCACAATACCTGCAGGATGTTATCAAAGTGGCCCAGGCAGACTACGGTTCAACAGCCCGATTTAAAGCTATGGGTAACGCACAAACATCCTTAGGTGGTGATCTAACCTCAATAGGTGGAAATCCGGCAGGTCTAGGGTTCTTTAACCAATCCGATATCAGTATTTCTTTGGATTTCCTTTCTGATCACAATGATGCCACATACTTTGGGAATAATAACCTGAACTCACTTAATAAATTGGGTCTAAATCAAGCTGCTTTAGTCTTTCATACCCCTTCGCGTCGTGGTCGAGGATGTAATTTGACGACCGGCTGGTTAAATTTTAATTTTGGTATTGGTTATCAAAAAACAAATAACTTCAATAGTTCACTCGGTTATTCAGGCATCAATAACTCGTCTACTTTTAGTCATTTTTTATCGGATCAAGCAGATGCAGGTCTGATTGAGGGTGATTTTGGTTGGGAAAGTTTTATGATAGATTTTAATGGATCTAATCCAAATAACACCTATCATTATCCAGCCGTGTTAGAACAAGATAATGCACAGAAAAATGTGTTGAGAGATAAAGGAGTCCAATCCACGACCAATTTTGCTTTCGGCGCTAATTACAGCAACAAACTCTATCTAGGAGCTTCGGTGGGATTCACTTCATTCAATTATAGTACCCAGCAGGTATTTCAAGAGGATGGCTACACCAAGAGCTATGATGACATATACCGTGAGAACCCAAGCTCAGATTTTTTAGATAGCAGTCACGATGCGTTCCAATTCTTGGAAGCTGAGTATGCCACAGAATACAACTATAGTCAATCCACCAAAGGTAATGGGATCAATGCGACATTCGGTATTATTTATAAACCCGTTCCGAATGTGAATATTGGATTATCCGCTACTACCCCTACCTGGAATATGGTAACGGATGAGAGTTCTATGTTTCTAGACACTTGGTATTACGACAACCCTCAAGCAACGGATCCATTTTTCACCTATAATTCGGAAGAAATAAAAGATTACATTGAATATACCATTCGTACCCCCTACCGCATTAGCGGAGGAGTTTCTACCGTCTTTGGCATGGGATTAATTTCTCTGGATTTAGAATACATCGATTATAGCAGCATGCATTTTTCGGCCAGTGATCAATTAGGCATTGCGCTGAAGCAGGAATTAGATGCTGAAATGAATGATGGTATCAAATCGACTTATACGAGTGCTGTTAATTTTCGTGCCGGTGGAGAATATTTTTTCACCGAAAATGTTTTAGGAAGATTAGGCTATGCCCATCGTGGGTCACCGTATAACGATACTGAGCTAACCACGGAGACGGTATCCGGAGGCTTGGGGTATAGAATGAACAACATGTACCTGGACCTGACCTACCAACATAATAATCAATCATACATGAGCAGTCCCTACCATATTGATACTGGGTTTTGGGAAGGATATTCTACTCCACAGGCTGAGGTTAAACATACACGCCATCAGGTGTATATGACGGTTGGTTTTAAATTTTAATTGAACTGAAAATATAGGAGCATATGCATGTATAAAGCCGCTCAATTAATCTTGTCGGAGCCCTTTATGGCTGATCCTAATTTCCAACGTAGTGTGGTGCTACTGTGCGAGGATCATGACCTGGATGGAACGGTCGGATATGTCTTGAACCAACCCACAGGATTAGTCATTAGTGATCTTATTTTAGATATTTCACCTGCAGCAGATCACCCCGTTTTTATCGGAGGGCCAGTTGGTCATGAGGCTGTCCATTTTATTCACAAATGCCCCGATCGTCTGGGTGGCGGAACAGCTATAGGAAACGGGATTTATTGGGGAGGAAATTTTGAACAATTAATGGCATTGCTCGCGCAAGGCGATTTAGGAAAAGATGAAATTAAATTTTTCCTCGGATATGCTGGCTGGGATCCTGGACAATTGGATGGGGAATTGGTAGAAAACAGCTGGGTAGTTTGTGATCAATATAATCCCGACATCGTTTTTGTCATCGATGGGGAGAACCTATGGCGAGAAGCACTAATTGCCATGGGTCCAAAATATGCGACCTTAGCAAATTACCCCATAGATCCACGATTAAATTAAAAGTGATTATTATATAAAATGCACTCGTGACAATTTAGCAGATTCCCGGGGAAAGGATTAGCCAAGATTACACCATATGAGGTAATTAAAATAAAAAAGCCTTCCCGATCGAGAAGGCTTTCTGTTTAGAATTGAATTTAAACCGGGTGGATAATCGGGCTCGAACCGACGACCCCTAGAACCACAATCTAGTGCTCTAACCAACTGAGCTATACCTACCGTGATTTTTGTAGCACAAAAGTAGGACATTTATCGATACACTCCAAATATTTTTACACAAATCAGCCCTCAATTTGCGAACGAGCTCATTATGAATGTACTAAACTTTAGCAAGATACTGGAACCTGCAAAAAACCCTGTTCTAGGCATACAGCAATGCACTTTTTTATACTTCTTTCATGGGATAGATTATTACTTTTTTCTGAAGCATAATACTTTGGAGGAAGATTGCCAAATCGCTGTCCGCACGGAATATTTATATTCGATTATTCTCAATACGAATTAATTTCCTTTAGTATTTTTTTGGTCACTTCCATCCGTCCACGCATGAAGTTAGGATTATCTTCATTAATGTGTATCCGCCCGACCAAGTGCATATTGCTTATTCTGAATACGAGGCCGATCTTTGTGTCATGAGCACAGAAGAAAAAAGAGAGAGGATGCTGTCAGCTTATCTATACGATGGAAACCTACAGATCGATAATAACCTTGTCGAGAATGCCATCCGTCCAATTGCGCTGGGACGAAAAAACTATCTCTTCGCGGGAAGTCATGAGGTAGCACAAAGATCGGCAATGATCTATTCGTTCTTTGCCATTTGCAAAAAGCATGAGGTGAACCCGCACCAATGGCTGAAATACACCTTGAAGAATATCATGTCAATCAACCACAAAAACTTAAAAGATCTCTACCCGCAGAACTTTAAGAATAATCTGCAGGAATCAAACACGTAGTTCGTCGAGCGGATACATAATAACAAATTGTCCAACCCACAAAAAACACAAAAGTCGAGGCGTTTCTAAGAGACACCTCGACTTTTGTGTTATAGACTTCTACCGATCTAACGAATAGCCTTTACTTGAAAAGCATCAAGCGTGTTGGCTTCATCTGCTGCTATTTGCAATTTTGTAAATGGTTTCTTCGTAAAAAATAAAGCGCTCATATTGCTTTTTCCTCCGTCAGCAAATAATTCGATGGAATTACGATCCAACAAGAAACGAATATCCAAATCATCTCCCTGAACCAAACGTGGGGCAACCGGACGATGGATAAATTTATCGCTGAAATTCGCGTCACCCGCTTTCGAACGATCAATGAAATACTGTTGTTTTGCTGCATCATAGCCGAATACTAATGTCTCCCCCTCTTCATTCGATAGCGTTACGTGGAAGCCGGTAGCTTTCTTCAACGTAAACGATGCGTCAAAGGTATTCTGGAGAGAAGCGA
>DASRQK010000023.1:0-3699 GCA_035645875.1 Sphingobacteriaceae bacterium
CGTGGATGTCCCCCACCCCCATCCGATCCGGTCATCACCCAGGGTTGACGCATGAAATTTTCAATATCTTCTTCCGTCATCATAAAAGAATGCAAAGACGGCGTACTGGTTAAGCAAACCTTAATTACCGCTTCTTCAGGCGTGATGTTCCATTTTTCAGCTAAATCCTGCAAGGATTGACCATTCAATTCGGGGTCGGAACTGGAAAGCACTAAACGAGAAGGATCCGCAGTTCGAGCTTGAATGCTGGCATGTATACCTTTAATAATAGAATCCTGAAGTTCGGGTTGTCTAAATCTTTTTCGCATTTCTGAAACACCGCCATCCAAGACCCAAGCGGGTACCAAGGCCGAATGCAATCCCGTTTGAGAGGCGACGTAAGGGTATTGATTAGCGGTCACATTCAGCCCACGGGCATGGGCCTCTTCCACCATTTGGATGATATCCGCGCTTTTACCCCAGACCGCGGGGCCGGCCACTTTAATATGCGAAAAATGCACTGGAATATTTGCTTTCTCCGCGATCTCGATCACCTCTCTCGACGAGGAGAGCACCCCAATATTCTGCGAACCTTCATCCCGCTGATGCGTGTCATAGATACCTCCGTAAGCCGCCGCCACTTTCGCTAACTCGATCACTTCTTCCGTTTTGGCAAAATTCCCCGGGTTATAAAACAGTCCGGTCGATAGGCCAAAGGCGCCCTCCTGCATGGCTTGCTCCACCATTGCCTTCATCTCCTCCAATTCCTTTACACTTGGCTGCACATTTCCAGATCCGAGCACTTTTCTACGAATACTATTGTGTCCAACAAATAAAGCCGCATTGGGTCCAATGCCTTGCTCCTCCCATTTTTCCAACGTCCCTCCCACAGGCAAGGGGCCCGAACCATCGTTGCCCTCAAATACCGTGGTGACTCCCTGTGCCAAGGCGCGAAGTACAGCTCGAGCGGTCGGGTTGGAGTGGTTCAATTGACTGGCATAATGGGTATGTGGATCGATAAAACCGGGTGCTAAAAACAAACCTGTTCCATCGATCACTTTTTTAGCGTGAACGGGTTCCTCCAGCTTACCCACATAGGCAATTCGATCGCCTATCACCCCCACATCTGCACGAATAGAATCACCTCCCGATCCGTCAAACAAGACAGCTCCCTGAATCAAAAGATCGAATTCCTTCGGCTGCTGCGCAAACCCCGAAATGGGATATAATACAGAAGCCAAAAAGAGTCCAAACAACAAGCCAAAAATATTCACATTCATTTTTTTTAGTTTAATTGGTTATTGAACAGGAAATTTCCCAATTTGCCTACCAGAACGCAATTTGCCAATTCTTTGAGGTTTATAGAAATTATTCAATACAAATCATTAAACATATCCAAATTCGTTACAAAATAACCAAAAAATTATAAATTTTATGAGTAAGAAGAAAACGTATGCCCCGGAAAGTCTCATGATGAGTCACGGCTATCGTCCAGAATGGAGTGAAGGCTCCATAAAAAGTCCCATCTTTCAGACTTCCACCTTCGTTTTTAAAACAGCCGAGGAAGGGAAAGCCTTCTTCGATGTCGCCTATGGTAAGCGCCCAAAAAAGGAAGGTGAAGAGCCTGGACTCATCTATAGCCGCATCAATAACCCGGATCTCGAAATCTTAGAGAACAGACTCTGCCTGTGGGATCGGGCCGAAGAAGCGGCCGTCTTTTCCAGTGGAATGAGTGCCATTACGACGGTTTTCATGGAGTACCTCAGCCCGGGTGATGTCTTACTTTATAGCACGCCCATCTACGGCGGATCACACCATTTTATCAACCATGTATTGAGCCGACTCGGTATACACGCCCTTTCCTTTGATGCACATAGTAGCAAGGAGGACGTTCAGGCCATGCTCGACCGAGAGATTCCTCAAAGACATTTAAAAATGATTTACATTGAGACGCCGGCCAATCCAGTAAATGCCCTGGTCGACATTCAAATGTGCGCAGAGCTGGCCCAAACCTATGCCCCACCGGAAGACAAGACGATTCTGGCGGTGGACAACACCTATATGGGGCCACTTTGGCAGCGACCGCTGGAACATGGAGCGGATTTGGTGATCTATTCGGCCACGAAATACATCGGAGGACACAGTGATTTGATTGCGGGCGCCGTCTCCGGACGACATGTTGATATGGCGCGAGTGAAGGCCATGCGGACTTTTCTGGGCAATATGTGCAGCCCGCAAACCAGTTGGCTGATGATGCGAAGTCTGGAAACCCTCAAAGTGCGCATGGAACAACAGCAAAAAAATGCCGTTCAACTAGCCGCCTTTTTACAGGCACACCCCAAAGTGACTAAAGTACATTATCTGGGTCTTCTTCAGGATCAAGCGGACGCCGCGCAGTATCGCATTTTTGAAAAACAATGTCTCGGAACAGGTGCGATGATCAGCTTTGAGGTGAAGGGAGGGGAAAAAGAAGCCTTTACCGTCTTAAATAATCTAAATTTGGTCCAATTGGCAGTCAGCCTGGGCAGTACAGAAAGCTTGGCTGAGCATCCTGCGACCATGACGCACACGGATATTCCAGACGAAGAGAAATTGGCATCTGGTATAACCGAAAGCCTGATTCGTCTTTCGGTAGGAGTAGAACGCGCTGAGGATCTAATCGATGATCTGGAACAAGCGCTTTCTTTAATCTAACCAAGAAAATTCCGCACTACCCCGAATGCTTGAAATCATTTATCAAGATCAATACCTGATCGCGATCAATAAACCTCATGGTTTGTTGGTCCATAGAAGTAAAATAGCGGCGCAAGTGGATACATTCGCGCTGCAATTACTGCGCGATCAAATCGGCCAGCCGGTGTATCCCTCTCATCGACTGGACCGAAAAACCGGTGGAGTTTTGCTTTTTGCATTACAGAAATCCTGGGATGGACCTTGTCAATTTGTATTTCAAGATCCGAATACCATAAAGAATTATTTGGCCATTGTTCGGGGTTTCACTCCCTCGACTGGGCGGATTGATTATCCACTAAGAAAAGGGAACGGAAGCCTCCAAGAAGCCATCACCCTGTATACCACATTGGCCCAATCTGAAATCCCCTACCCCAGCGGAAAATTTCCAACCTCGCGCTATTCTTTAGCCCTGATTCAGCCTGAAAGTGGCAGAATGCATCAAATCCGTAAGCATTTTGCGCATATTTTCCATCCCATCATCGGCGACAGACCCCATGGATGCAATAAGCAAAACAGGATGTGGAAAGAGATTTTTAATCTGGATACCATGCTTTTACATGCGCACAGCTTAACGTTTACCCATCCGGTGACAAAGGCTCGAATTCATTTAAAAGCGCAGGTGCAGACTGATTTCACGAGCGCTTTGGAAATCCTGAATATGAATTTAAATATGATCTAAAATTGTTGTATTTTTGTATCGTAATTGAAGCGGTTACTTCCATAGGAAAAACAACATGATCATATTCTTTGAAAATCCCTCGAACACGGTATATGGTGTTCAAACCCTGCTCGAATTAGGCGATGAAGATATTAAAAAATTAAATTGGTTGTTTGGTCAGGCTCGTCCTTTGTACACCGAGCGGGTGGATCGATATTTTGTGGGTCCGAGGGCAGCCATGGTGACTCCGTGGAGCACCAATGCCGTGGAAGTGACCCAAAATATGGGTATAGAGGGAATCATTCGTGTGGAGGAATTTCAATCGGTCA
>DASRQK010000024.1:0-4556 GCA_035645875.1 Sphingobacteriaceae bacterium
AAGGGGGGAACGTTGGAACGTCCTCTGTACTGGATCGATAAATAAGTGTGCATACGATGAAAAAATTAAGATATATAGCTGTCGTGCTTTCCAGCCTTTTCATTTGCCTGGGACCTACAGCGATGGCTCAATCCTCTGCGGAGCAGGTTAGGCTACATGTAAATAAATCACACTACATGCCGGGAGAGATCATTTGGTTTAAAGCGTTCGTTTCCCATATGCAGGACGAGCCGGTTTACCCTTATAGTCCGGTGCTTTATGTGGAGATGCTGGCCCCCACATTGGAATCCGTTCTACAAACCAAAGTAGCGATCGGGCAGGGGCTTACGAATTCAGGCTCCTTTTTTATTCCACCGAATTTAGCCAGTGGTGTCTATACCCTGGTTGCGTATACAGACATCATGAAAAAAGCTGGTGCGGAAGGTTTTTTTGCGCAAGAAATCGTGGTGTTAAATCCGTACATATCCACGCTGTCATCGGAAAGTTTAAATAGCAAAGCCAGTAATCACAGGCTTTTTATTGAGCCAACAGATGCAGAAGGGGAAGCAAGGCGTATAACGCTCGAATTACCCCAGCAAAATTTCGCAAAGCGAACTCAAGTGGAAGTGGGTGTGGAGATGAGTCCTGATTGGAGTGGAGGTAAACGTGCTGGAGACGCTGAGTTTTCAGTTTCGGTTTATAAACTGGAGGGTTTGTATCAGGAAACCGACCTGGCCTTGGGCCGTATTGGAACAATGCCCGGCAATCGGATCGATCGGGAACCTGCATTATCTAATCCTGAGGTGCGATACCACCAAATCGCTTTTCAACTAACCAAAAAACAACGTGAAGAAGTATGGGCTGAACAAGATGTTTTTTTAGCAATTCCAGGCCCAGACCCGATGTTATACACGGGGCGGACGGATCAAAATGGTTTGGTGACTTTTTATGTGAAGAATCTCTATGGAACTCAGCAATTGGCCATTGGGTTGGAAAATGGTGAGCTGAGCGATGCAAAATTGCGCACTCCCTTTTTTATGAATTATCAACATTATGCTGTCGATGGTCGAGTACCCTCGATACCTGATCTGGATTCAGAAGATTGGAAAAAACTACTGCTAAATCAAAGTTTGAATGTGCAGGCTGAAAATTTGTTCTTTGCGAAAGAACGGGGTTTCACGCATGAAATGCCGAGAAATGCGCTTCCTTTTTTCGGAGAACGGGTGGTGGAATACCTGCTGGATGATTATACCCGATTTGTATTGATGGAAGAGGTTATAAGGGAATATGTGACCGAAATTCGCTTACAGAGAAGGGCCGGAGATTACCGCTTTAGGGTATTAAATGAGGCTACCGGACAATATTTTGACGAATCGCCTTTAATCCTGTTGGACGGTACTCCGATCGATCATGAAAATGACATGATTGCGCTTGATCCGCTAAAAGTGAAGAAAATAAGCATTGTACCCAATCGTTATTACTTAGGAAATCAAGTGTATGAAGGTGTTGTCCAGTTTTCCACCTATGAGGGGTACCTCAGCGATTTTGTTCTGGGCCCCAACATGACCGTTTTTCAATATGAAGGCATGCAAAACGAGCGGGTATTTTTTAGCCCACAACACGTGGACACAGATAGAAGATTGATTCGGATGCCGGATACGCGAACTGCATTATATTGGAATCCTGCGTTTTCGGTGGATGCCTCCGGTCGAGCGCAGCTGTCTTTTTATACATCGGATGTGCCAGGAGATTACCTTATCGAGGTTCAAGGCCGCTCGGCCGATGGAACAGTGGACCGGACGACGGCTCGGTTTCGGGTGGATTAGGGAGCAATGACGGAATGATTAAGGAGCAATGAGCAATGACGGAATGATTAAGGACTTAATCGTGCTCGGTCCTTGCTCCTACAGTCTTTAATCCTACAGTCCTTTTTCTTTAATCCTTTTTCCTCCTAAAAAAGTCTCGAAATGAATCGAATTCCTGTCGGTAGATCAAGCCCAGTGCGCTGATGTATTCGTCGGTGGGATTGAGCAGAAAATGCCGGGTGTTCAGGCGATTTGACCCACGAAGAATCAGCCTTCCGTCTTTTCGGATGAGGTAAAGCAGTTCTGCGTCGGTCGCAATGCCTTCCCTGCTCCATACATTCAGGTCGTTTAGGCGTTGATCCCGCAGATCGGTAATGCCGCCGGTAAAAATCAGTCGGTCGTCAAAGAATCGGAGTGAAGCGCTGGCGTCATTCAAGGACCGAATGTTTAGATCGAAAAAGTTTAGATTCAGGGATTGAGAAATCAGGTTGTTCAGCTGGTTGAAGGCCAATTCCGTCCCTGCACTGAGTAAGGTGCTGTTTAGTTCGCGGCTAAAATCTGATGTGGATCCTGGTATAAAACTTCTCCGCACGATAAGGCTCAATGCCTGTTGATTCACATTATTGGCATCACTCAGGTAACTTTGCAATTCGTCCTTGACATAGGGATCGGCCGGAAAGTCAAGGCCAAAATTAATTCCCGGCCGCATGAGATTTCCGTTGAGTTCCATTTCAGCTCGGCTGAGTACGCGAGACTCGCTCGCTGTGCGGCCAGCTGCATTATATAGGGGAGATAAGCTGGTGCGTTGTTCGTAAAAAGCGGTCAGGTTGATCGTGGCATCTGTGGGTTTTCCCGTCCAGCGGATTTGTCCGCCTTGTTTGATTTCGAAGATTTTGTTGATAAAATCCTGTGCCGAGAAGGTGAATTTTCCGGAATTGATGAGGTAATCCCCAAACATTTCAAAATCACCCTGGCTGGTGATTCCTAGGGAAATTTGTCCCTCCCCGCGGCCGGAAAGTTCTCCTAATTCGGTGAATATATTAGTCGTCGCACTCGGCGTAACCTGCAGATCCATACTCAAACTAAGTCCACTGGTTATGGGTTGGCTTTCCTGCGCCTCGGTGCCCGATCCAGCGGCTGTCACATCGTTTTTAGGGTCACCACCTAATGGCCTGAAACGTATAAACTCATAATTTCCCAGGGTGCTGGCTGTATTCAAAGGAATATTAAGGACGGTCTGGTCCTCCGTTCGGGCATTGATCCGTATATCCATGGCGTCGGGCCGACCTTGAAAGCGGAAGCTCCCCGTTCCATAGGCTGTGCCATAATAAAGTGGATTGTCCCGGGCGTCTGTCTGGAGCACCAAAAAGTTTGTGGTGTTGATCTGGGCGTCAATCGCGGGATTGGTCGGGCTATTCATGTCGATTTTCCCTTCCACCTGGGCGCGATGTCCGGCCGGATCGCTCAAAATTAAATCTTCCACCAGGAATACGGTATTCTCCATACGGATCGGGCCGTTAGCCCGGTAAGGTGTCTGCAAATAATTGACCGTAAAACCGGCATCTGCGAGGGTGCCATTGCCATCTATCAGGAGTTTTCGAGGTGTGCCATGTATGGTGGCTTGACCGGTGATGCTTCCCTGCACGTCACTGACCAGATCCTTTAGGATCACCCCTAAGAATCCCAATTCGGTCTGGTTAAATCGGGCCATCAGGTCCAAATTATCCTCCTCCTGCCCCAATCGATAGACGCCCCCGACGAAGAGTTGCTGTTGATTCTCCTTGTTTTGGTCAATGGCCAAATTTACCCGGTTCAAATCCTGATCATAGTCCGCATGAATGGTAAATCGACCCATGGGGACTTGGTCCATTCGGGCTTCTTCTATGCGTAATGCTGCCTCGGCGTACGGCCGTTCCAATAGGCTTCGAATCCTTGCCTGACCATGCAGGGTTCCATTAATTTGTAATTTGGAGGAGAGGATCAATGGATCAATGGTGCTCAATTCGAAGGCATCGAAGGTCACATGCAGTAGTTCTTCGGGTTCCTGAGCGATGTATCCGTCGATGCGAATTTGTTGTGTTCCGTTCTGAAAATGTAATCCCTGGATCTCGCTGCGTCCCGCTGCGATGTGCGACATGCTTTCGCTCACTTGCCACGTGGAACCGTAGAGCAAAATCTCGGAAGGATCCAGGTATACCTGGAGTTGGCGATCGGTTAAGAAATGGATTTGACCGCTGAGGTTGGCGTGGTTTTCAGCTTCGATATCCGACATGTGGATCTGATAGTTCAGGCGGTCATCGGATAGGCTTTGCTGAATGTGGAGCTGTTCTACAGCTTGGTGACCATAGAGCTGTACTTCCTTTGCCCAGAGTTCCATTTCTGCATGGTTCGAGGTGGCTTTCTGCTGCACATGCACATCCCGTAGTTCCGTAGCTCCCCATTTAAACGCGGGAATATTCAGTCTAAAAACTACTGCGGTATCTACCTCGCTGTTTCCATGCCCGTTGCTTCCATGTCCACTGTTCCCATCATGGAACCGACCCTCAAAGGTACTGCTGTCGCTAACCATTAGTTTTGGAGAAAGAAATGCAGCAAGGGGTGTGAATCGATGGGTATGAATACGTAGGGTAAAATCCTGTTCCTGCTTCTGCCCCTGCTCTTGAGACGGAGCTGCCGTGTTGGAAGTCGGACTGATGGAAGGAAGGTATTGTTCCGCTAAAGCGAAAAAAGAACTGCCTATGGTAGTAAAGTCTATTTGTCCCTGTAGGTCCA
>DASRQK010000025.1:0-4359 GCA_035645875.1 Sphingobacteriaceae bacterium
TGGGTGTTTTTATCTTAATGAACTGAACGAATCATGATAAAAAAGCTTTTTACAGTGACCATGATGCTGTTTTATCTGAGTGCCGCTTTTGGCGTTGTACTCGGACAAGCATCTTGCTGTGAAGAGCCTGACATAGCCGAAAGCATGGCTTGTCATGAAGTTTGTTTGATTAATGAGGATCAATCTCATACGAATCCTGGACCCAATCCATACACCCATAACGAACCGAAGGAGAGTTGTTGTCCCGATTGTGAATTCCTCTTTTTTTCAGTTCAAAAAGATCATTTATCGGAGTTGACTCATACAGACTTTCCCAGCTCGGTAAATTCCCAAAAGTTACAAGCAGCCATCATTGTGCTGCCTTGGGTAGTCGATTATTTTTCACTTATTCCATTATTGGAGGAACTCGAAGTTCATTCGGAATCTCCCCTCTTAACTGCTGCTAATCCGGTACAGATCTTTATCAGGGATTGTACCTACCGTATTTAGATCCACGCATTTAACTCCGCGTTTTTAATGAATTTGTCCATTAATGGATAGATTTTTGTTTGGATTCTAATTACATCATCATTCATCATGAATTCTTTAAAATATATTTATACATTGGGTGTATTATTGTGCACATTAACACTCTCCCCTTTTCAGCTTGCTGAAGCGAATCAAATTAAAAAAGACAGCACATTTTCCATTCTTGTTTCCGGTAATTGTGGCATGTGTAAGGCCCGCATTGAGGAAGCAGTACAAATCTCTGGTGTGCATGCCGCGGACTGGTCTGCAGAAACCCAACAGTTAACGGTCCGGATTGACCCAGAAAAGGTTGATAAGGAAAGCATCAAAAAAAGAGTGGCCGCTGTAGGACATGATGCGGACGGGCTTTTAGCCGATGACGAAGTGTATGAGAAACTACACGCTTGCTGCATTTATCCACGCGTGCAGAAAAAAGATCAAGAAACCGATAAGGTAGTCGGTGTGATTATGCACGAGGATCAAAGTGGGCATTTACAGCCCATTCAATTTGCGAATATCTATTGGTTAGAAGCGCCGAGCATCCGCGGAACTTCCGATGAAGAAGGAGTGTTTTCGGTGGAATTTAATCAACACCTGAGCAGAAATTTGGTCGTAACCTATAGTGGATTTGAACCGGATACCATCGAGGTCGTGGATCCCACTCAAGTGATCGTGGTCAATGCTCGCGGTAACACCCTATCTGAGGTGGTAGTGACGGCACGACGCAATTCCAATTACATCTCGTCATTGACCCCTAATCGCCTCGAAGTACTTAGCAGTCAGGAGCTTTTTAAGGCGGCTTGCTGCGATTTGAGTGAGAGTTTCGAGACGAATGCTTCGGTGGATGTGGTGAACAGTGACGCGGTGACAGGCAGTAAGCAGATTCAAATGCTGGGTCTGAGTGGTATTTACACGCAACTGACGGTGGAAAATCTGCCCGGTCCGCGGGGTTTGGCGACGCCTTTGGGTTTAGGCAGCATCGCAGGATCTTGGATAGACAATATCCAAATCAGCAAAGTCGTGGGTTCGGTCGCGAATGGATTTGAAAACATGACGGGCCAAATTAATGTGGAACTCAAAAAGCCTCAATCTGCCGAGCGCTTATTTTTCAACATCTATGGAAACAATATGGGCCGCACCGATATCAATTTGAATTTGGCCCACCGATTAAACGAACGTTGGTCCACTGGGTTCTTGCTTCATGATAATTTCATGTTTAATAAGGATCTAAACTTCAGCGATAATGGCTTTCGGGACATTCCAGCGGGGAATATTTTCTCCGGGATCAATCGTTGGAACTACGAAGACGGGCGGGGCATCATCGCTCAATTTGGAGTCAAATACCTGCGTGATGACCGCACGGGGGGACAGATCGGTTTTGACCCCTCTTCGGCTCAGGAGCCGCAGGGTAAGTACGGGATCGATTTTGACATCAGCCGCTTAGAAGTCTTTTCAAAGATCGGCTATGTCTTTCCAGAAAATCGCCATCGAAGCATCGGTTTACAAGTGTCCGGATCGCATTACGACCAGGACTCTTTCTATGGTTTACGTCAATATGAGGCATCTCAACAAGGTTTATATGCCAATTTAATCTACCAAGACGTCCTGGGAACCGTCGTACACAAATATCGGACGGGTTTGAGTGCCCAAGCCGATCGTTATCGGGAACAATACATGAGCCAGCGATTTGGACGCACAGAGGTCGTGCCGGGTGCATTCTTCGAATACACGTATAGCCCGAGCACACAATTTGATCTGGTGGTCGGTATTCGTGGAGATTACAACAACCTCTTTGGTTGGTTCGCTACACCTAGACTTCAAGCGCGTTATCAACCATTTACGGGAGGCACCTTCCGGATCAGTACAGGTCGAGGTCAACGCACTGCGAATATCCTGGCTGAAAACACAGCTGTCCTTGCCAGTTCACGCACCCTACGCATAGCAGGCACCGAAACTGGAGGAGCCTACGGTCTCCGCCCTGAAGTTTCCTGGAATACAGGCGTGAGTTTTGACCAGACGTTTCATCTTTTCGGGAACCACGCTTCTTTCAGTGCAGAATACTTTCGCAGCGATTTCAGCGATCAGGTCGTCGTAGACTACGAGAACCCGCGGGAACTATATTTTTATAATTTGGACGGACGGTCCTTTGCCAACAGCTTCCAAACTGAATTGCGGGTGTCCCCTTTTCGTGGATTCGAGGTTCGCACAGCCTATCGACTTTTTGATGTTCAAACCACATTCAGAAATGCAAATACCGTAGCAGAAATGCCCGGAAACACCACAGACGGCGTATTAATGCAACGTCCACTGGTGTCACGCCACCGAGGTTTCGCCAATTTGGCCTATCAGACTTCAAATCAATTGTGGAATTTCGATTATACACTGAATATCTCGGGTCAAAAGCGTCTTCCGTCTACTGAGGCCAATCCTGCCGCTTATCAATTGAATGATTATTCCAAAGCATTTATCACCATGAATGCGCAGGTCAGTCGCCGGATCGGAAAAACGAGACCGATTGACCTCTATATTGGTGCTGAAAACCTCACTAATTTTTATCAGAATGATCCCATTTTGGCTGCAGATGATCCTTTTGGTCAATATTTTGACACTTCCATGTTATGGGGACCACTATCGGGCCGCATGATCTATGCCGGGATGAGATTGAGTATCTTGTAGACAGTTTATCAGGCTCATATGCAAAGATCCGCCAACAATAACCAGGAAGGTGTCAAAATTAAAGTTGGAACACTTTTTGTGGTGAATAGCTTGTATCGCACAAATGTATAATATCCTCACTATCAGTCGTTTTTTATTAAACTAATCACACCATGATAAGGGAATATTGTGTATTTTTGCAAATTGATACCATATTGTAGAAAATGGTGATAAATTGTAAATAAAGAAAGGGTAAATATTAATAGATGAGACAACTTAAGATTACGCAGTCCATTACCAACCGGGAATCTCAATCCCTGGACAAATATCTGCATGAGATTGGGAAAGTGGATCTGATCACCGCGGAAGAAGAGGTCATTCTGGCACAAAAGATTCGCGAGGGAGACCAGGCAGCATTGGAGCGTTTGACAAAGACGAACTTACGTTTCGTCGTTTCGGTAGCGAAACAGTATCAGAATCAAGGGCTAACTCTGGGTGACTTAATCAACGAAGGTAATCTTGGCTTGATCAAAGCAGCCAAGCGATTTGATGAAACCAAAGGATTTAAGTTCATTTCATACGCAGTATGGTGGATTCGCCAGTCTATCCTGCAAGCCATTGCCGAACAATCACGTATCGTTCGTTTGCCACTGAACCAGGTGGGTTCTTTGAGCAAAATTAGCAAAGCATTTTCGAGGTTGGAGCAGGAATACGAGCGTGAGCCTTCGCCGGAAGAATTGGCAGACAACTTGGAAACGACGGTAGATAAAGTGTCAGACACATTGAGTAACTCTGGCCGACACGTTTCCATGGATGCACCCTTTGTACAGGGCGAGGAAAACACCCTATTGGATGTACTGGAAAATCACGATCCAGATACGGACAGCACCTTGATTGATGAATCACTTTCCGAAGAAATTAAGCGTTCATTAGCGACATTGACCGAAAGAGAACGTGAAATTATCGTTCTGTTCTTTGGCTTGAGCGGAGTGAACCATCAGTTATCCTTGGAAGAAATCGGAGAGAAGTTTAATTTAACACGTGAACGCGTTCGTCAGATTAAAGACAAAGCGCTTCAGCGCCTGAGACACACATCCAGAAGTAGAATCTTGAAATCTTACTTGGGGTAATCCTATTTAGTGAAATTAGTATGGTGAGAGGCTGTCATGAAAGTGGCAGCCTTTTTTCATGCACCCG
>DASRQK010000026.1:0-9234 GCA_035645875.1 Sphingobacteriaceae bacterium
TATGGAGATCACTCGGATTATAGGCTCCCATGCTGATCAGTTACTGCCCCATCAACTATTGTTGTCGTGGTTAAAGGATTACAAGCGACCAAATGACAAAATCTTAGGGTTAAAGGCACAGGGCATTTTGGAGCCGCTAAAAAAAGGATTGTACATTGCAGGTCCCTCTATTTCGGGGACAAAGCCAGACTCTTTTTTGATAGCGAACCACCTATTAGGACCGAGTTACGTCTCTGTGGAAACGGCCCTGTCTTTTTATGGGATGATACCCGAACGGGTTTATGAAATATCTTCCATGGCAACAAAGGCGCCACGATCATTTAAAACAACGGTGGGTCGGTTCACGTACACCCGGCTTCCGTTGCCTTATTATTCTTTTGGCTTAAATATGCTTCAACTTCCGTCAAATCAGTATGCGATTGTAGCTTCTCGGGAAAAGGCATTATGCGACAAAATCGTGACGACATCGGGCTTGATATTGAGAAGTGTCCGAAATGCATATGACTATCTTGTTGATGACATGCGAATCGACGAATCTGCACTAAAAGACTTGAATACTAACGCGATACAGGAATGGATTTCCGATGCACCGAAAAGAGATAGTTTAGGGATGGTTATTAAAATGATTGAGCAATTATGATAAAAGAATGGTTGGATAACTACAAACCGGCAAACGAACAGGACGCTAAGGATGCATTGAGGGAGATCATGCAGGAGATTGCACTTGCGGGTCTTTATCGTGCCGCTTTCTTTGAAAAGGCAGCTTTTTATGGCGGAACGGCATTAAGGTTATTTTACGGTCTGGATAGATTTTCGGAAGATCTGGGTTTTTCATTGCTTAGCATTGACCCAGAATTTGATCTCGGCAAATATCAGGATGCCATTGTCCAGGAATTTGAATCATTGGGAATGAACGTGTCAGTCAGTGAAAAAAATAAAGCTGTTAGAAGTAATATCGATTCGGCGTTCTTAAAGTCAGATACGCTATGGAAAGAGCTAGTTGTCGAAGGGATCATTCCCCAACAGTGAATAAACAGGATTGCCAATATTAAGATCAAGATAGAAGTAGACACAAAACCTCCTTTAGGTTTTGAGACGGAAGAAAAACTGCTTTTGCGACCTTTTTCTTTTTATGTGAAATGTTTCACGCTCCCGGATTTGTTTGCGGGAAAAATGCATACACTACTCTTTCGGAAATGGGGAAAAAATGTACAGGGCCGGGATTGGTATGATTTGGAATGGTATATAAAAAAAGGAGTTCCCCTTAATCTCCGTCATTTCGTTTTGCGGGCGATAGATAGTGGTGACTGGAACAGCGATACGATAACGGAAGGCGAATTTAGAGATTTGCTGGCTACAAGAATAGATACTGTAAATATGCAGTATGTTAAGGATGACATTAGGCGATTCATCAAAAATCAGGATGTACTTGAAATTTGGAGTCCTAAATATTTCCACCAACTTGTAGATCACATGAAAGTCAATGAATAAGGGAGTGTACAGTTTTATGTGTAATTTGGCTTTGTAATACGGAGACGAACGCTACTACTGGTCAAATAAAAGGATCCAAGATATTGTTGGAAAACACATCCTATAAAACCACCATCGATAGCGATCTGATCAAAAATATTCGTTACTATAAACAACTCGGGTATGAACATCCCGAAAATCTGGCCACGGCGTATATTTACACGGTCCTGCCAAACATGGATGAAGAATTCCTAACCATTTATGAGGGTTTTTCTCCCGAATTAAAAAACTCGGAGTGGGGAACGAAGATGTCCGGACATTTTCGGATTAACAGTTTTGCCGTTTCAGGTATACTTGATTCGGAATTGCAAACTCACATACTGAAATATAATTCATGGTTATGTAATGTTAATTGTGTCATTGGATCAATAACATATTCATTTTACCTTGATTTTGGAGACTTTTCGAAAAATCTGGCCATTTTCTGTAACGCCCTCGATCACGACCGAATAGGTAGATTTAGTATCAGCAGTGTAAAATTCAAACCGTCCCTCACCTTTGGGAGATGTGTTTACATCGGGACTCCAGTAAATCGTGGTGCGTAGATCCATCTCTATGTTATCGCGCTGTTTGGCGGTTTCATATTGGGGAGCGTAAAACGCTGAAGGTTCTTGTAGGCCTAAGGGATTAATAAATCTAATGTTTTCCTGTTTTCGTGCCGGTGGTATACTACTGGATGACAATCCTTTTCTCGTTGTTATTACAATCGCTCCCCCGGCTCCTTGTCCACCCAATAATGAGATCCCTCCACCTCTTAACACGCCGATTTGCTCAATATTGGAAGGATCGATTATCGCATCTAAATCATCCACATTATTGATAATCATATCATCAATGATCAATAATGCAGGACCGATTAAACTCGTAATAAAGATTTTCCCATCTACCAGCGTAATGAATGGGATGTGTTTTAATGCATCGGTCAAGTTTATCGGCTGAATTTCTTCGAGCTTTTCAAGTGTCAGGACATTATTTCCGTCTTTCGGCATATAAAATGAAAAGCTACTAGGTGATTTTATTTGTTTTGCTTGAACATTAACTTCCTCGATCTCTATTCCCCTCAAAGTTGCCTGCGCGGTGCGGCGGCGTATAAATTCTCCGACCACTGGGTCTTGTCGAGGTGAACGCAACAAACGTATTCGATTAGGAGGAAATCGTTCTGGGTCCATCGCCGCCTATCGGAAAGAAGTATAGGTGAATAGCCGAAAACCCTATTGCACAAATGTCCGGACATTTGTGCAATAGGGTTTTTGCTGTTTCGACCGATAGTTTTTTAAGGATTACGGTATCCCCCCCAAAAAAAAATAGAATTCTTTGGGCCGCTGGCCCAGAATTAAGGCAGTATTACAATAACCCACGATAAATCTATTAACTTTGTCCCAAGTATGGAATATCTCATGGTGATGATTCTGTTATTCGTAGCAGAACTTTTTTATTTTCAGGTGGCTGATCGCTTCAATATCATTGACAGGCCCAATGAACGTTCGTCACATTCGCGAATTACACTACGGGGCGGGGGAGTGATCTTTTACGTGGCTGCCTTGTTCTATTTTATCATGTCGGGTTTTCAGTACCCTTATTTTTTTCTCGGTCTTACGATGATGACCCTGGTATCCTTTATGGACGATGTGATGACATTGTCCAATAAGGTTCGGCTGATGGTGCATTTTCTATCGGTGGGGCTGCTGGCCTATGAGCTTCATGTATTTGACATGCCCTGGTTTATGCTGCTCGTCTTATTTGTAGTTGCAGTGGGCGTAATCAATGCCTATAATTTCATGGATGGGATCAATGGCATCACAGCGGCCTACAGCCTGGCGGTGTGCGGACTCCTGATGTGGGTAAATAAGGACCTCAACTTCGTGGATCAAAATCTCCTCGCCTACACCATGATCGGCCTGGGCGTGTTTACTTTCTTCAATTTCCGAAAACGTGCCAAATGCTTTGCCGGGGATGTCGGCGCCGTCGCGATTTCATTCATTCTGTTGTTTGCGCTGGGAGCATTGATCTTTCAAAGCGGTAATTTTATTTATATTTTGTTTCTGGCTGTCTACGGGGTGGATACGATATGGACCATTGTGCGAAGGCTATATCTGCGAGAAAATATTTTCCAGGCGCACCGCTCGCACCTGTATCAATATTTGGGCAATGAAGCCGGGGTGAATAAATTACTGGTTTCGTTTAGCTACGGAGCCTCACAATTTCTGATCGGTTGGTTGGTGATTGAGTCCGCCAATCATCCGGTCCAAAGCCAATGGTTATTTGCATTGGGATTACTGAGTGGGATGTCGGTGTTCTATTTGGTGTTAAAGTCCTATATTATTCGGAGATTTGTGTATTAATTGATCGATGAGATAGCATGATGATTTTACAAAAAAAAATTGCGGTAGTCGGTACCGGTTATGTGGGATTGTCCAATGCGATTTTGCTGGCACAGCATCATGAAGTGGTGGCTTTAGATATTGTTCCGGAGAAGATCGCGCTGTTAAATGCGGGACGTTCGCCGCTTGAAGATAAAGAGATCAGTGAGTACCTGCAGCATAAAAAGTTAAATTTTCGAGCCACTTTGGTGCCCGCTGAGGCTTACCAGGATGCCGATTTTGTGATTATAGCTACGCCTACGGATTACGATTCCAAGACGAACTATTTTAATACGGAGTCTGTAGAGTCGGTGATTCAAGACGTCCTCAAGCATAATCCTCAGGCGGTGATCGTGGTGAAATCGACCGTGCCGGTTGGATTTACAAAGGAAGTGCGCGAAAAATTTCAGACCGAAAATATCCTTTTCTCTCCGGAATTTTTACGGGAAGGTAAGGCTCTCTATGATAACCTTTATCCTTCGCGGATCGTCGTTGGTGAGGACAGCGATCGGGCACGGGAATTTGCCGATTTGCTCCAGCAGGGCGCGCTTAAACAAGATATTCCCGTGTTGTTTACGAATTCCACAGAAGCCGAGGCGATCAAGCTTTTTGCCAATACCTATCTGGCGCTGCGGGTGGCTTATTTTAATGAATTAGACAGTTATGCGCAGGCCCATGAGCTGGATAGTCGGCAAATCATCGAGGGGGTGGGGCTGGATCCGCGCATTGGAATGCATTATAATAATCCTTCTTTTGGGTATGGGGGGTACTGCCTGCCTAAGGATACTAAGCAATTATTAGCGAACTACGATACGGTTCCGAATAACATCATTCAGGCGATCGTGGATGCGAATCGCACCCGGAAGGATTTTATTGCGGAGACGATTTTGGCGAGAAAACCCAAGAGGGTGGGGATTTACAGGCTGGTCATGAAAGCAGGCTCTGACAATTATCGGGCTTCTGCCATCCAGGGTGTGATGAAGCGGATCAAAGCCAAAGGGATAGCGGTCGAAGTTTACGAACCGGTATTAGCAGAAGATTCGTTCTTTGGATCAAAGGTGAACCGGGATTTGGAGGACTTTAAAAGAAATTGTGATCTTATTATTTCCAATCGTCAAGCCCCGGAACTGGATGACGTACGGGACAAAGTGTTTACAAGGGATCTTTTTGGAAGTGATTGACCCGTTTGGAAGTCATCGAATCGCCGAAAAGCCTATTGCACAAATGTCCGGACATTTGTGCAATAGGCTTTTTGCTGTTTAGAGGCATGGTTGTTCCGTGATTACGGTATGGTTGATCCGGTTTGAACGGTTTCTACGGCTTAAAGCGGCATTTGAATATATAATTGCATAAATTTGCAGGCATGATAAACAGCACCGACACGATAAACAGCACCGACAGGTTAGACAGCACCGACACGACGAATCCCATCGACACGACTGCCTTTGAGCTAATGGTCACGGGGGGCGATAGCCGGATCACGGTTCAGGGTGAAAATAAACTGAATGGTTACGGTTGTTCGGCTTATCCCAGTTATAGCATTTCGTATTCTTCGTGTACCGGTAGTACCATCTCGGCTTCGGCGTATGCTTATGCCGAATCTTACCTGCATCGAATGAATAAACTGGCGGAGGCTCCCGAGGGGCGGAACGCCGTTTTCAGTGCAGAATTTGATCGAATCCGTCGAAAACTCACCGAGTTTTATGAAATTCCAACCGATGTGGACATCGTGCTGGGCTCTTCGGGGACGGACCTGGAGCTGATCGTTTTGGCGATCGCGCTGACATCGAATCAACCAGTCCACAACATCGTTTTGGGTGCTAATGAGGTCGGAAGTGGCATCAACAATGCCGCGCGAGGGCGTTATTTTTCCGATTTGACCCCCCGTGGGGGGAGCGTGGAGTCCGGCAGCCCCATACCGGGATTCGATCAGCGCAAAATCTCCTACCACGATATCGAAATCAGGTTGGACGATGGTTCTGTGCGGGATGAAGATGAGATCATGGCGGAATATGTGGACCAGATCGAACAGGCCATAGCAGCTAATCGAAAAGTTTTGCTCCACATGATTCATCGGACCAAAACCGGATTGATCATCCCATCCTTTAACCAGCTGGAAAAATTGGTCCAACGATACGGTGAGGCCATTGATATAGTGGTGGATGCCTGTCAAGGGCGAATCTCCATTCGATTGGTCAATGAATACCTCAAACTCGGTGCGTCGGTATTGCTGACGGGTTCTAAGTTTTATTCGGGTCCGCCGTTTTCCGGAGCGCTATTGATCCCCGCCAGGTTAGCGGAGAAAATCAAACAGAAAGAGACGGTGATGACTGGCTTGGGCGATTTTTTCACGCGGACCGAATTTCCAAGTGATTGGACTTCGTTTGACGACGTAGCCAGTGAAGAAATTAACATGGGCCTATTACTCCGGTGGAATGTCGCGATCTACGAAATGAATCGGGTGTTTCTGGTGCCGAATCATCGGATAGAGTTTGTGGTTAATTCCTTCAATTCGGCCGCGAAAAAAATGATTCACGACTCGCCCTTTTTGCAAGAGGCGCATTTGTCGACCATTTCCAGAGAAGATCTTTTCCCGGAGAATACCACCAGTCCTTTCGAGATCAATACCATCATTACCTTTACCATAGAAGAATCGGAGCGGTTTTTATCCATTGATGATGCGAAGCTCATCAACCGAGCCATGTATTCGGATTTAAGCGCCATTTTGAATACCGACAGCAAGGTCGCCGGAATCAGTATGCAATTAGGCCAACCCGTCAAAGTAAGTCTCGATAAGAAATTGGAAAAGTGGACGGCCAGTCTGCGAATGGCCCTCAGCTCCAGCCACATCGGAGAACTGGGTTTACTGGATGACGATATCGTTCGGATGCGTTTCGAGTCCGATTTTGAGCTGATTCATGAAAAGTTAGCGCTGGTCTTGGAAAACTTGGATTTATTGCGCGTTGAATTGTCGTCCCAGCCGCTTGAATTGTCGACCCAGTCCCTTGAATTGTCGTCCCAGCCCCTCCATCCGGATCACTGGGCAGGCGAGGTGTGGAAACGCATCCGGGCATCCGGTGCGTTGGAGGAGGAGGATACGGCCATCCTGTATTACTCGACCGATCGGCTCCGGGAGCGGCTGAATCAACTGCGGGAAACGTTCGGACTCACCGAGGCTGTTCATACCGTGGCGATCAAAACCAATCCCCAAGCGCATATTTTACGCGAGATCGTAAAAGCCGGTTTTGGCCTCGAGGCGGCGTCTTTCGAAGAGGTGCAGCTGGCGGTCGCTGCGGGCGCACCTTATGACCGCATTACCTACAATTCGCCGGTGAAAACCCGCCGCGAACTCGCCTACTGTGAGGCGAACTATCCGGGTCTGCGGATCAATGCCAATAGTCTCGAGGAACTCGAACGCATCGGTGCTGACACCCGAATGAATGTCGGTCTACGGATCAATCCCTTAATCCAGGCCGGTAGTCAGGAATTATACAACGTGAGTGGGGCGGAATCGAAATTTGGCGTCCCGATCGATCAACGAGCGGCCATCATGGCCCAGATCAGACGGTTTCGGGTCAATACCTTGCATCTGCATGTAGGTTCGCAAGTCGATGAAATCGACAAGGTAGTAGATGCGATCGAATCGGTGGTGGAATTGGCCAATACTTCGTCCATTCAGTTTATTAATATCGGAGGTGGCATCCCGGCGGGTGCGAATGAAGACGTTTCTCTGGAGACGCTGCGGAATTATGTGGATCTAATCCGTCGTCGGGTTCCTGCATTGTACGATGGGCGCTATGGCTTAATTACCGAATTTGGCCAATGGGTGCATAAGCACAATGGCCTAGTGTTCTCGCAGGTGGAGTATGTGAAAGCGCTGAGCGATAAAAGCATCGCCTATGTTCATGTGGGTGCTGACCTTTTTCTCCGGGAGGCGTACACCGGCCTAAATCCACTGGATTTTATCTGCCTGAATGAAGCAGGGGAATTACTCCAGCAGTCCGACCGCCTGACCCGCTATGACATCGCCGGCCCATTATGTTTTAATGGGGATTATCTGGGGAAAGACCGTTTATTGCCAGAATTAAATCCGGGGGATGTGGTCGCAATCCCATCCAGCGGGGCGAACACCTTCGGGCTTTGGTCCAGACACTGCAGTCGAACCATTCCGGCGATTTACAGCGATGGAGATACAAAAGGATCGGTCGTGAACGTGCGTGGCCGCCAGGTTATCGTATAACCTCCAGGCCAGATAGCATGCTTAATCGAAACCAAAACAAACTTAAATCTTAATTCATGGAAAATAACGAGCAGAAATCCTCCAATCCGATCAATTCAAACGCCCCAAAGGGGGTTTTTACCCGCTTTTTAGATGTGGTGGAATGGTTAGGGAATCTTCTTCCACATCCGGTCACACTTTTTGCCATTTTTACGGTGCTCGTGGTGTTACTGAGTGGCGTGGCCGAATGGCTGAATTGGTCCGCAGTCGATCCTCGCCCAGAAGGCACTCCCGGCCGATCCCCTTCGGGCTATATTGAACCGGTGAGCCTGATGACAGCGGATGGATTTCGACGGATTGTGACGGAATTGGTTCGGAATTTCACGAATTTTGCTCCTTTGGGGGTGGTGCTAGTCGCCCTATTGGGAGTGGGCGTCGCAGAGCGGTCCGGGTTAATCAGTGCGGCGGTACGTAGTATCATTTTAAAGGCACTCGCTTACCGACCACAAAAGCGAAAGGGTGTTATCGGTGCGATGCTGAAGCCCATTCACTTTATTCTCACACCGAAGAATTTGGTGACCTTGGCGATCTGTTTTGCCTGTATCGTGTCGAACACCGCTTCGGAGATGGGCTATGTGGTACTTATCCCTATGTCCGCTGTGATATTTTATTCCATGGGAAGACATCCGCTCGCAGGCATTGCCTGTGCCTTTGCTTGTGTGTCAGGTGGCTATAGCGCTAATGTTTTAATCGGGACAATCGATCCCCTATTAGCGGGCATTACTGAAGAAGCGGCGCGCATCATTGATCCCACATACGAAGTGCATGCGGCTGTCAATTATTATTTCATGGTGGTAAGTACTTTCATGATCACAGCGATCGCGGCTTTTGTCACCTTGAGAATTGTCGAGCCAAAAATGGGAAAATACGATCAGTCCATTGCTTCTGAGAACTTGGACGGGCAAGACGAAATGAAACCCCTGACCAAGATCGAAAAGAAAGGTCTCCGGATCACAGGTCTGGTGTTGTTGGGATTGGTGGCGCTATTATCCTTGACGATTATTCCCGAGAATGGACTGCTGCGAAACCCAGAAACCGGTGAAATTTTAAATTCTCCATTCTTAA
>DASRQK010000027.1:0-2888 GCA_035645875.1 Sphingobacteriaceae bacterium
ACCGATGGCACCCTACTGGCCGGCACACTAAGTTATCCGAAAACAGATGGAGTGGCTGCTTTTGTTATTATTATCAGTGGTAGTGGCCCTCAAGACCGGGATGGGAGCATGTTTGGCCATAAACCTTATTTGGTTCTAGGCGACCACTTGAATCGAGCAGGAATAGGTGTCCTTCGTTTTGACGAACGGGGTATGGGACAATCTGAAGGAGTAGCGGGAATGACTGACCTAAGCACACAGATTCAAGATGTGCAAGCGGCCCTCACCTATTTAAAAAATAGAAGCGACCTCCGCCCGACCAATTTAGGTTTGATCGGACACAGCATCGGAGGCTTGGTCGCACCACAGGTAGCGGGATTGGATGCTGCTGTTGATTTCTTGGTTTTATTGGCCGCCCCTGGTCTCCCCGGAGATGAGTTGATGTTGTCGCAAAAAGCCGATTATGAGCGAAAATTAGGTATTCCCGAATTTCAGATCAGCCAAGGTCAGGCATTGATCCAGGGAGCCTATAACCTCATTACCCAATCCAACCTGAACGGGGATGCTTTACGCGACAGTTTAGACCAATTCTACATCCAAAGGTACGGGACAATGCTTCCCGAAAGTCAACGAAATATGGTGGTGAATCAGCTGAGTAGTAGCCCTGAAGTCGTGGACCTGATCCGATCGCAGCCCGCCCAACATCTGGAAAAAATCCAGATACCCGTGTTGGCATTGAATGGGGACAAGGACTTTCAAGTCTTATCAGCAGAAAATTTGCCAGCCATTGAAGCGGCCTTGAAAAAAGCAGGGAATCCACATGTCCACACGGTAGAACTTAAAGGGCTTAATCACCTATTTCAGGAAAGTCAAACCGGAATTCTGGACGAATATGCACAAATTGAACAAACATTTTCGCCTCAAGCGCTAAACCTCATTACGACTTGGATTTTGGAGCGTATAAGCCAATAAATACAGAATAGTGGGATAAATATCTTAGATTTAAACATTTCTGTGACTTTGCTGTTTTATATCTGAGGGAATTTTTCGTAAATTAGAATGATTCTAATACACTCACTATGAAGAAACAAATCGTCATCATAGGCGGTGGTTTTGCAGGGGTTGCTCTTGCGAAACGATTGGCCAAAAATAAAACCTTCCAAATCACATTGGTGGGTAAAAATAATTACAATTTCTTTCCTCCCCTGCTCTATCAGGTAGCTACTGGGTTTTTGGAAGTCGGCAACATCAGCTATCCATTCAGAAAGTTATTTCAGCGGTGGCCCAATGTCTATTTCCGCATGGGAGAATTGAAGCGAATTGATCCAAAAAACAAACAGGTAGAATTGAGTACGGGACGATTGGATTATGATGAACTGATTCTGGCGACCGGCACCGAAAGCAATTATTTTGGGAATGATAATGTGCAGAAAAATGCGGTTCCCATGAAAACCATAGAGGATGCATTGACCATGCGCAATACGCTTTTGTTGGCGATGGAAAAAGCAACCATTACACGGGATGAAAAGGAGCGTCGCAAGTTATTGACGATTGTGATCGCTGGGGGTGGTCCGACCGGAGTGGAAGTCGCGGGAATGTTGGCTGAAATGGGGAAATTTATATTGGAAAAAGAGTACCCCCAGCTTAGTAAGCACGAAGTGCAGCTCTACTTGGTGGATGGGGCGTCGTCTCTATTAAGTCCCATGTCAACCAAATCCCAAAATTACAGCTTAGAAACACTCCGAAAAATGGGTGTGAGGGTGAAATTGAATAAAATGGTGAAAGACTACACGGAGGATACGGTACAGTTTGTAGATGGGGAAACGATAGAAACCAAATTATTGTTTTGGACAGCTGGTGTCACCTCTAAGGTTTTTGACGGTATCCCTGAGGAATCTTATGGTCGCGGGCGTCGCCTATTGGTCAATGCTTTCAATCAGGTAGAAGGCCTGGAACATATTTATGCCATTGGTGATACGGCATTAATGCGTGCGGATCCTGCCTGGCCGCAAGGGCATCCGCAATTGGCCCAGCCTGCCATACAGCAAGGAAGAAATTTGGCCCGAAATCTGGAAAACAGCTTACATGGGAGGGCGCTCCGTCCTTTTACCTACCGTGATCGGGGATCAATGGCCATTATAGGACGAAGTAAAGCTGTGGCTGACCTACCCAAACCCAAAATGTTTATAAAAGGATTTGTCGCATGGATTATGTGGCTGTTTGTTCATTTATTTTCACTGATTCATTACCGAAACAGGATCACGACCATGTATAATTGGACGATCGCATATTTCACCCGGGACCAAGCATTACGAATGATCATTCGCCCGAAATCAGAGAAGCTGGATACGGATTTATAACCGTTCTGTAACTACTTATAATTGTTTGAGGTAAGATCGGAGTGTCTCTTCCCCGATGACATCCAATAATTCGATTTCACCAAAATACGCTATAGCGCTTCTTATGTCCAATAGTAACAAAATATCTTCTGGCTCAATCCCATCGATTTCTACCTCTAAGAGATTAGATTTTGCAGCTGGGCGAATGGTAGCATTCACTACATCTTTTATGGTTATTTGCATAGATAATTATGGCATAAAGCTTTTACGTCAAAATTCTATAGCAAATTGAGCACCATTGGGAGCTGATCCCATAATTTTTAACATTATTTTAACATGTCAATCCATCACTTGTTTTAAATCATTACGCGCCCCCCTGTCACCGGAAAGGTTACACCGGTAATGTAGGAACTCTCATCCGCCGCTAAAAAGACATATGCTGGAGCCAATTCAGCCGGTTGCCCAGGACGTCCAGTGGGTGTATCTTGACCGAAAGTCGGAGCCGAGTCGGGCTTCGTGGACGTGATCAATGGTGTCCAAATGGGGCCTGGAGCGATCGCATTGACGCGA
>DASRQK010000028.1:0-4568 GCA_035645875.1 Sphingobacteriaceae bacterium
TGGCTGAGCGATTGAAATCAAAATTCCTGGAAGAGGAGAAATTGGTGGATGTCGTGGTAGGTCCAGATGCTTATCGGGATCTGCCGAACTTGATCGAAAAAGTGGATGAAGGTAGTCGGGCGGTGAATGTCTTACTTTCCAGAGAGGAAACCTATGCGGACATATCGCCCGTGCGCCTGAACTCTAACGGAATCACAGCCTTTATTTCCATCATGAGGGGGTGTGATAACATGTGTTCTTTTTGTGTGGTTCCATTTACCAGGGGAAGGGAGCGAAGTCGTGATCCAGAATCCATCATTCAAGAGGCACGACAGCTTTTTGAGGCGGGCTATAGGGAGGTGACGCTCTTGGGCCAAAACGTGGATTCGTACAAATACACGGTGCCGGGCACAGCTGATCAAGCAAAGGATCCGGAGGTCGTGCATTTTTCCGATCTACTCGCCCGCGTCGCCGAGGTCAATCCGCTACTCAGAGTCCGTTTTTCCACCTCTCACCCAAAAGACATTACCGATGAGGTGTTACACGCCATCGCAAAATACGATAACATTTGTAAATACATCCACCTACCGGTTCAATCAGGTAACTCCCGCGTATTGGAACTCATGAACCGCACCTATGATCGTGAATGGTATAAAGAACGAATCGATGCGATTCGCCGCATCATCCCCGATTGTGGAATATCGACGGATATCATTACCGGCTTTTGTTCGGAAACCGAGGAAGACCACCAGGACACCCTCTCCATGATGGATTATGTGACCTATGATTATGCCTATATGTTTGCTTATTCAGAACGACCGGGCACCTTGGCGGCGAAACGCTACCCTGATGATGTGCCGGAAGAAGTGAAAAAACGTCGATTGACAGCGGTAGTTGCTAAACAGCGTGAGCATAGTTATATTCGTCTGAAAGAACAGGTAGGAAAAACACATGTAGTACTCATTGAAGGGTTTTCGAAGCGTTCGGATAAAGACTATTGTGGTCGAAATGATCAAAATGCCATGGTGGTATTTCCAGTTGATCCTCGCTATAAGGTGGGCGATTACGTTCGCGTTCTTGGAGAAAGCTGCACTTCAGCCACATTAATCGGCCGAATCATTGACTGAAATTCAAATGAGCGGAAGCATGGATAATCAAGATATCAAAAACAGGTTTGGAATCATTGGCAATTCTCCCTTACTGAATCGTGCCATAGACATTGCCCGGCAGGTAGCCCCTACGGATATGTCCGTGTTGATTACAGGAGAAAGTGGCAGTGGAAAAGAGGTGTTTTCTAAAATTATCCATAATCTGAGTGCACGCAAGCACGGACCGTTTATCGCGGTGAACTGTGGGGCTATTCCCGAAGGAACGATTGACTCAGAACTTTTTGGTCATGAAAAAGGCTCTTTCACTGGGGCACATGAAGCGCGTAAGGGATATTTTGAGGTAGTAAACGATGGAACCATTTTCTTAGATGAAGTCGGTGAATTACCCTTGGGTACGCAAGCACGCTTACTTCGCGTTTTGGAATCAGGAGAATACATTCGCGTGGGTTCATCCAAAGTACAGAAAACCAATGTACGCATCGTAGCCGCGACCAACGTGGATGTTTACGAGGCCGTACAAAAAGGGAAATTCAGGGAAGACCTCTATTATCGCTTAAACACGGTTCCTTTGAGAATTCCATCACTACGGGAGCGAAAAGAGGACATTTACCTGCTTTTCAGAAAATTTGTGGCGGATTATACGGACAAATATCGCAGCCCATCCATTCAACTAACAGAAGACGCACAGGAATTATTAGTTCAGTACGATTGGCCGGGGAATGTTCGACAGCTTAAAAACATCGCGGAACAATTAGCCGTTTTGGAAAAAGACCGGAATGTGGACGCAGTCACCCTAAGCCAGTACTTGCCCCAGATCCCTTCCTCCAGCAATCTGCCCATGCATATCGGTGGGAATAGCGGACAAAGCAAGGATGATTTTTCGGATCGGGATCTGTTATATAAGGTATTGTTCGACATGAAGCGAGACATGGTCGAACTGAAAAAACTGGTGGTGGAAATTGTACAAAATGGATTAACCAATAATGTGTACAATGAAAACTCGCCCTATATTCACCAATTGTATAAAGAAGTGGATGACTACAGCACAGATAATATTCCTCATCCTTCCGCATTGACCATTCATCAGCCTAAAGACCGGAATGAGGATTATCAGCTTCCGGCTCAAGAGGCAGAAGAAGTGGAGGAATCCCTATCTTTGGTGGAGAAAGAATCGGATCTGATCCGTAGAGCATTGAAAAAACACAACGGAAAACGGAAGGCGGCGGCACAGGAACTGGGGATATCGGAGCGCACCCTGTATCGAAAAATTAAGGACCTCAATTTATGAAAAATTACCCCTATCGCCTTCTGATTATGGTCCTCCTGCTTTGTACAGCAAGCTGTGGAGTCAGGTATAGTTTTTCTGGAGGGTCAATTCCACAGGACATGAATACCGTGACGGTGCATATCATCGAAAATAGAGCGCCGATGGTCTTGCCTACTCTGAGCGAAACCTTAACCGAAGGCTTGAAGTCCAGAATTAGGACTCAATCCCGTTTAAGTCAGGTCTCCGCAGAGGGCGATGCAATATTTGAAGGAACGGTGACTGATTATAAAATTGGCCCGGCGGCCGTGGAAGCAGGCACCGATCGGGCGGCATTGAACCGATTAAGCATCACAGTAAGCATTAAATACACCAATAATGTGGTTCCTGAAGATAGTTTTGATCAAACTTTCACGCGGTATAAGGATTTTTCATCCGCTACCCAGCCCATACAGGCGCAAGAGGAACAGATCGTACGAGATATTGTGGAGATGTTGACGGAAGATATTTACAATCGGGCATTCGCAAATTGGTAATGGTTAGCTAAAAAATAAAAACGTGAACGAGCAAATAGTCGCATTAAAAAAGGTTTTAATGGAGTCAGGCGCAGGGCATCAGGAGGAAATCGGAAGCTTATTGGCCGAATTCCCCTACGTTCATGCCCTTCACATGGTACAACCCGAATGGAGCCATGATCGTCAAGGGATTTTCAGCCATCCACTTTGGGACAAGGAACATTTGATAGCCCCGCCCGCTCAAGAAATAGACAAAGAAACAAGCACCGAAGTCTCCCAGACAGCCACCATCCGAGAACCACGGGAACCAGTAGAACCAGTAGAACCAGAAGAGGAAAAGGATTCGGAAAATTCGGGAGATGATGAGGAACGTATTAGTGTGTATCACGATGAGCACCTACCCTATAGTTTTTTATGGTGGCTGAACAAAACCAGACTGGATTATGCGCACACCTATACACCCTATGCGTCGTCGGGGAGAAATACAGGTAAGGCACCGCGCAATCCGACATTTCCATCCCTTGATCCGAAAGAAAACGAAGTGTTGGATCAACAAATTCGTGAAAACATCTTCTACTTACAAGATCCAGAGGAAAAACTCAGTGATCACACCACTTCACCCATACCCTTTCAGGTTCCTAAAAAATCAGACCCGGTGATCGAGCGTTTTATTCAGGAGGAGCCTAAAATATCTCCGCCACGCCCTGAGAAGCTGAGTTTTGAAAACAAAGCCCGAAAAAGCGCTAGCGATCAGGGTACCGTGGTGACCGAAACCTTGGCGAAAATATATGAGGAACAGGGCTTATATCCTAAGGCGCTGGAAGTTTATGAGAAATTAAGTTTGAAATTCCCAGAAAAAAGTGCTTACTTTGCCGACCGGATTGAAGATTTGAAAAATAAATTAACATAATATATTTAAAGAAATGCAAACATTAATCGTTATCCTGATCATAATTGCCTGTATATTGCTGTCCTTCTTCGTGTTGATCCAAAATCCTAAAGGAGGCGGCTTGGTATCGGGCTTCGCCGGTGGGACCAATATCATGGGCGTGAAAAGAACAGGTGATTTTCTGGAAAAAGGGACGTGGGGATTGATCATTGCCATCATTGTCCTGTCGATGTTTATCAATATAATGCCACCTTCCACAGGAAGTGTTTCTGGGGGTCGTGCAGGAGATATCGAAATGAGTATTCCGAACACCATACCTGGAATTTCCAATGAAGCCGCTCCTGCGACTAGCACGGAAGAAACACCGGGTACGGACACGGCACAATAACATACCAGACATAGCAGAAGAAACCTGCTTTTAGATACAGAGGGACGCTTTTACAGTGTCCCTTTTTTATTGGCAGAAGTCGGCTGTCAGGATGTCAGCAAAACTCCATTGGCACAGTTGCTGCTATTCTATAGGCAGAGTTTACGGTGAGAAAATTCAAAAAAAATAACAATTAACAAAACAAATAAAATTAGATTTATTATGGCATTAAGTATTAAACCTATCGGAGATCGAGTGGTGGTAGAAGCCGCTCCAGCTGAGGAGAAAACTGCGTCAGGAATCTACATTCCGGATACGGCAAAAGAGAAGCCGCAACGTGGGACTGTCGTCGCTGCCGGAACTGGAAAACCGGATGAACCTATGACTGTTAAAGTCGGGGATGAAGTGTTATACGGAAAATACTCCGGCACTGAATTCACCCACG
>DASRQK010000029.1:0-4258 GCA_035645875.1 Sphingobacteriaceae bacterium
TGGATAAGAAAGTAAAGGCCAAGTTGCGTTATGTGACCAAGGAGTATCCGGGAAAGATAGCCGAATATGAGCGCAAGGAGCGGGTGCTGGGCGAGCGCAACAGTTTCAGCAAGACCGATCCGGACGCCACCTTCATGCGGATGAAAGAGGATCACATGAAGAACGGACAGCTCAAGCCGGGGTACAACGTACAGATATCCACCTCCAATCAGTTCATCGTCAACTATACCATCCATCCCAATCCGACCGACACGCGGACACTTTCAGCTCACCTGGCCCAGCACCGGGATAGTTATGGCAAGGCTCCGGCCAGCCTGACGGCCGATGCGGGATACGGTAGTGAGGAAAACTTCCAGCTGCTGGAAAACCTGGAAGTGGAAGCATTTGTCAAATACGGCCTGTTCGACAAACAACAGAAAAGCAGCTTTAGAAACAAACACGGTTTTGCGGCCGATCAGCTTTTCTATCATGCTGAGCTGGATTGTTATATCTGCCCCATGGGACAGCGAATGGACTTTATCGGCACATTCAAACAGAAAACATCTTCGGGGTTTGTCCAACACATCAAGAAGTACCGGGCCAGAAATTGTGCGGGATGCCCATTGAACGGAGCATGTCACAAATCCAAAGGAAACAGGATTATTCAGATCAATGAAAATCTGGACAGGTACAAAGCTCAAGTCTATGTCCGATTAAACAGCAAGCAAGGAGTGGAAAAACGAAAGCGACGATGTTATGATGTAGAGCCGGTCTTCGCAAACATCAAACAGAACCACGGGTTCCGAAGATTCATGCTCCGGGGTAAGGAAAAAGTGGCCATAGAATGGGGATTATTGGCCATTGCACAAAATATAAGGAAAAAAGCGGCCTAAAAACCGTGTTTTTCGACCAAATTCAAAATGCTCAACAAAATAAACCGGTCAAAACACCACCATCTCTAAACCACACCGTTTTCTGGAAAAAATAAAAAAAGACCGCCTCAGTTTTATTTGAGACGGCCTCTTTTTGGGAATAGACACGCGCCCAAACTTTAAACCATTACCCCGATCTCGCGCTATTGTATAGTGATTAATAGACCGAACTCATCCAAAAAAACAGTTCTGGAGAATCGGGTAATTCAGCGACGGGATGCGCAGCTTCCAGAATCTCCATAATGCCTTCGAAAACGGCAGAAATTCGGGTGTCATCCCGATTCGCAAAAATAGAAATACTTAAGCCTGTGGCGGTATTGTGATAAACGATGTTTCGAAATCCAGTAGTTTCTCCGGAATGAGACAAATGATATCCTATGGCATTCTCTACTGCCTCCTCGATACCATCCGCGCCCACGTCGCCCTTAACGATCGGCACGACAAACCAACCCAAACTGTAATCTACGCCATCTTTAACCGGCATACGCTGTGCAGCGAGGTCGGTCAGGTATTGTCCCGAAGGGAAAGACGAGGAGCCGATCAGGGCATTGGTCCAAGTTTGATAGTCATTGGCCGAAATGTAAACACTACCATCCCCACGGGTGGCGCTGGTAATGCTTTGATCCGCAAATCGAAACTTCCAGGGATCACCCTCCGTTTCAGGCTTTAAGGGTCGATAACCAAAGGCACGACCAGGCATATCGGAGCCTGCGCGATGCATGTAGGCATGCTCCATCTCCAAGGGTCGGAAAATTTCCCGCTGCATAAATTCGCGATATTCCACTCCGGACACTTGCTCGACGACTAAAGTAAGCAAGCAGAAACCTGTATTGCTATAGCGAAATTGAGTACCGGGCTCGAAGTAGGTGCTGTCCAATGGTCGAATCATTTCCAAAACATCGGCATCGGAAACCTGCTCGACCCGATCCCGAGGAATCAAATCCTCATAATCAAGCAGCCCGGAAGTATGATTCATCAATTGACCCACCGTAACCGCTTGTGCGGCAGGAGAAAGATCGTTAAATAAATCCCCCAATAAGGTGTCAAAAGTAAGTTTTCCCTGGTCAATCAATATATAAGCCGCCATGGCAGTGAATTGTTTGCTGACGGAGGCCATTCGGAAATTAGTGGCTTCGGTAATGGCTTGATCCCAGGCATCTTCAGCCAGCGCTTCTACAGCCATCGAGGGTGTTGCATGAGCCGCTACCCCATCGCTAAGCGCCATTAAGCCGTAGCCTTTCTTCAGCAGGGGAACGCCCTGCTGTTGGACCATAATGGCCAGTCCGGGCTGGTTCGCCAAAATCTCCGAGGAGGAATCGGCCACAGTTTCGGCATCTGGCGGAACAGCACTGGTTTCCTGGTAAACCAATCCAACGACCGAATCCAGTGCGGATTCAAAAACCGCATAATCCATGCCCGATTTTACGGCATTGGGTTCATTACATGCACTCATGGTAAGCGCTCCTAAAATTAAAATACAAGAAATACGTTTCATTAAAGCCCCTTTTTCTTTAGTCAAATTGGTTACGAATGCGATCTAGTTCATCGATTAAAGATTGAACTTTTTCGTTTTCGTGGTCAATATAAGCCTTTAAGAAGACAAAGTGGGAAATGAGGAACCAAAAAATAATGAAAATCATCATACCAATAAACACACCCAGGGAGAGCGCGAAGTACAGTTCAATGGAATAGAGTACAAAAGCGAGCGCTAAACAGACCTCATAAATGACGAAACTACGCGTATGCTGCCGGTAGCGATCGGCTTTGAATTTTTTCAAACGTGAGATGAAGGCCTCCGGTTTTTGACCAGATTCTAAGGCGTCGAACTGCATCTCCTTATAAGAGCGCCATTGAGCCCGCAAAGCGTAGACCATACATGCGGCCAAAAGCAATAAGGCCAGGTGGCTGGTCCAGGTGACAAAAGGCACGGTCAGCCAGATGTAAAACAGCACTAACAAACCGGCGGCGAAAGCCACCACATGCCACAGCATCTTCGTGGCCAATTCCTTTCTTCCGGATTCAATCGCGCGCATCACCTCTTCAAAACTCCTTTTCGAATCAGGAACATTTTTGCGCCATAATTGTTGCAGTTCTTCAAATTCCTTCATGATCAAACCCTTTCAATTCTGTTGTAAATTTCGGTCAGCTTGTGCTTGATCCTATGTATACGTACCCTCAAATTTCCTTCCGAAATCCCTGAAATTTCCGCGATTTCCGCATAAGGAACCTCATCCAGCACCATAGTGATGATGATGCGCTCATTTTCTTTTAGTTGGGCGATAGCACGGTACAATGCTGCCACCTGCTCATTTTGCTCGCCGGCTTCTTCCGTATGATTTTCAATAATATAGTCGTTAAGTTCCTCGGTCGGTTTTCTTTTGGCGGACCGCAGGTGAGAAAGACAGGTATTGACCCCAATTCTATAAATCCATGTAGACAACTGGGATTGGTTTCGGAATTTGTCCAAATTTTGCCATACCTTAATGAAGGTTTCCTGCATCAAATCATTGGCCATATCCGCATCGCCCGTATAGCCGTAGCAGAGGTTAAACACCTTTTTGGAGTTCTCCTCAAACAATTTTTTAAATGCGATACGTTTCTGATCTTTCATCTTGCTCGGTCTTTGGACGGCGGAGGGGGCCGAAATGTTACGATCGCAAAGCTGATCCCAACACTTTTAGGCACAAAGTTAGCCCATTTTTGATGCTTGCCAATTTTTTCCGTACCTTAGAAACAGATTTTTAACATCATGGAGCAAATCATCCCCATACTGATCGCTGCTGTGATTTTTGGTTTTCAGGCGTATGCCAATTATCAGAAAGAACAGGAAAAAGCGAAAAAACGAAACCTCGGCAAGCCACCTGTGGAAGAATTTCCCGAATTTGAACCTTATGAGGAAGTCGTAGTGAGCGATGATCCGCGGAGTCGACACACCAGGCAATCTAATCCGGCGCCTAACCCCTACGCTCGATACGAAGGAGCCTTGCAAAACGCGCGATCTCGACGCTCCACCGTCAAGACGGACGTCATTCCCGAGGTCAAGTTGGCCGAGCTGGACGAAGCGGTTCAAAGTCCTTTCGACGCCGAAGAAGAATTCGATCTGAGAAAAGCCGTAATCGCATCCGCCATTTTGGAACGACCGTATAAGGATTAAGGATTCAAGAGCAAGGATTTAAGAGCAAGGATCAAGGATGGAAAGATCTTTGCTCCTTACTTACTCCGCAATTCCCTATCCCGGACAAAAGTCGACATGTGCCGATCTTTTTTTCCGTCGTGGATATCTTCCAGCGTAATCATGATACCGGTTTCTTCGACTTCACCGAATTCGTCGTTCATAGCGGTACCAA